>CANRVK010000222.1 GCA_947643285.1 uncultured Eubacteriaceae bacterium | reverse complement strand
TAGTACCACTACGTCTGGAACGGAGCGAGAGCGCGGCTTCGTTGGAATACTTCTTCGCCGTAGCGTTTCTTTTAACTTTCACAATCACCTAATACCTTAAATTTCAGAAAGGAGAATGGCATTAACTTCTACATTCTCAAAAAATGTAGATTTCCATGCCCGTTAAAATTTATGAATGAAGAATTAAGAATCCAAGATCTATCTTGGAAACCAGAAGGAAAAAATAAAAAGATTTTAGAAAACATCTCCACTGTTTTAAAGTCAGGGGAATTTTATGGCATCATTGGTCCAAATGGTTCTGGGAAAACCTCCCTTATCCGCCATATCATGCACTTTTTATCCATACAGGAAGGCGATATCCTTCTTTCTGAACGCTCCCTTAAAACATTTTCCAGAAAAGAATTTGCCCAAAAACTCTCTCTCGTGCCTCAAAATACTAATATAGACACTGACTTTACAGTCTATGATATCGTTTCTATGGGCAGAAATCCCTATCATCGTTTTCTGGAATCAAATACAGAACAAGATAAACTCATCATAGAAGAAGCCATGAAAATGACTGGCTGCTTAGAAATGAAAGATAAATCTTTTCGAGAATTAAGCGGCGGAGAAGCGCAAAGAGTGATCATCTCCAGAGCCATTGCTCAAAACACCCCTTATTTTATCTTAGATGAACCTATCGCCCATTTAGATATCCGCTACCAAGTAGAACTCATGAAAAACCTAAAAGAGATCAATGAAAAAAAACAAATTACTATCATAGCTGTTTTACATGATATCAATCTAGCTGCCTCTTACTGTAAAAAATTAATCTTAATGAAACGTGGGAAAATCTTTTCAGAAGGAACAGTAGAAGAAGTCTTAACCCTAAAAAACCTAAAAACTGTTTATGAAATAGACTTTAATATCTTAAAAAACCCGGCTAATGGAAAAAAATACTATATCCCCGAATAATCTTTCTTTTCCATTCTCTCCTTCATAAAACTTAATATTTCCTCTAAACACTCTTCTAAATCAATATTCTGAAACCTCTTCTGAATATTACATCTCTTTATATTTTCTTCTGAGAAATCTCTCTCATCTGCCAAGAATCTTCTGCACATTTCAGCATATTTAGGATTATCCTGCTTCCTTTCTCTTTTTAATGCCCTTTCTAATCGAATCCCGTCTTCCACTTCAATATACAAAGGAACTAAATTCTCCTCCCCATAATACTTCATCAAGTTTTCATAAGATTCCAATGTCGTATGCATCAAATAATTATACTCTTTTAAATTAATCTGATCATCTTTTACTGTAAAATAATACCACTCCCCATATATGGTATGATATTCCCTCATTTCTATAATCCTTTGTTCCCTCTGATACTCTTCCATCTGTTCTTTTGTCACAAACCAATACTCTCTCCCATTCACCTCTCCCGACCGCAATGGTCTTGTCGTATATAAAACAAGCGTCTTCAGCCTCAGCTCCTCATATTCTAATATCCTCTTAAAAATAGTATCCTTTCCACTTGAACTCTTTCCCAAAATACAAAAAATCTTTCCCATGCCTTTATCCTCTATACAATAATACTATTCTTCCCTTAATACTACAACTCTTTGACAAATGCTACATTATTTTTTAACTCATGAAATCTTTGTTTTTTATAAAACTCATATGCTGGCACATTATTCTCTGTCAGTAAAAAGATATGAACTAATCCTAACCCTTTACAAGCCTTTTCTATCTCATCTAAAAATAACGTACCTACTCCTTTTCCCTGTTTTGATGTACTGACGCACAACTCATTAATATAATATTCTGTGCCAGAATACCAATGCCGTATATGCCCCATAGATATAGCAATTAACTCATTTTCTTCATATAGTCCAAAAGTCAAAGAATTACTTTGTCCAACCAAATCCTGAATATATAACTGTAATTGATTCTCATCAGACCAATCATCATTCCAAGGTTCTTTCGTAAAAACACTCACAAACAATTCCTTAATCATAGCAATTTCACTCTCATCTAGCCGTTTAAAATAATATCTCATTCTATATTTCTCCACCCATAAACCTCCAATCTATTCCCCTGATTATATCACAAACATTTCTTTACTTCAATTTACACTGTCAATTAAACTATCAATACAGCCCCTCCTAATATCCCTCACCCTCGCCCCAAAAAAACCATAAAACTCAAACCAAAAGCTTCCAGAACAGCCAGCAAACTAGCTTAAGTGAAGGAAATATTCCAAAAGAAACCCCTTGGAAGACGTCGGCACTTAATGAGCGAACCTACAGGTTCGGCTAATTTAACACCGCTACGTCTGGAACGGAGCGAAAGCGCGGTTTCGCCTAAATACTTCCTTCCCTTAAGCGGAAACCAAAACCTCAATCTCCCCTTCTTTCACCCCCTGAACGTCAAACCCCATTTCCTGTAAACCTATAATCTCCTCTATCAACTCCTCACTCACTCTTTCTCCTGGCACGATAAAAGGAATTCCCGGAGGATAAACCATAACCCAATCCCCACAGACTTTCCCCTCCGCCTTTTTTAACTCCACCTTTCTCTTCTCCCTTTCCTCAGCCTCCGCGATAGAATAAACCATTTCCAGCTTCAAAAACTCCACCCTTCTCCTTCTCTTTTCTCCCTCTTGAATCCCTTCATCTATCCGCGATACTGCCTCTAACAGCCTCTCATACCCCTCTTCCGAATCCATCACAGATGTCATTGCTAAGACATAATGTCCCATACACATTTCACACTGTAAATGATATTGTTCTCTCAATTTATCATAAAGCCCTCTGCCCGTCATATCTTTTCCACAAACAGACAAAATTATTTTGGACTTATCCACAGCAAACACCCCGTTATCCCCTATCATCTCCTCCTTTATCCCCATAATATTCTTAAGTTTCCCTAACCCCTCATGTAACCTCTCCAATCTTTTCCCATACTCCTCCATCAACATCTGCCCTTTTTCTAAAAATGTCACACAATAATCTATGCTTGACATAAATAAATAAGAAGGACTAGAAGTCTGATAAATACTGAGTGCCCTCTCTAACCTCTCTCTCCTCACCAGATCACTTTTCAAATGAATCACACCCGTCTGTGTAAAAGCTGGCAATGTCTTATGAAAACTCTGAATCACCAAATCTGCTCCCTGTCCGATAGAAGAATCTGGGAATATCCTAGCAAACCCCAAATGCGCGCCATGTGCCTCATCTACAATTACTGGTATCTGAAACCGATGTGCAATCCTTGTGATTTCCGATATATCCGAAACTACACCTTCATAAGTAGGAGAAGTTAAAATAACCGCTCTGCAATCTCGATTTTCTTCTAACAACCTCTCTAACTCTTCCGGCCTCACCCCTCCATTTATCTCTAATTCCTCTATCCATTCAGGAAATAAATAAACAGGTTTCAGTTGTTTTAATAATATAGCATGATAAACTGCCTTATGACAATTTCTAGCCATAATGACTTTATCTCCTCTTTTTGTCACAGCATCTATCGCGCTCAATATCCCTCCTGTACTCCCATTCACTAAAAAATAACTATATTCTGCTTTAAAAACCCTCGCTGTTTTCTCCATCGCCTGTTTTAAGATTCCATTTGCATGATATAAATCATCAAATCCATCTATTTCTGTCAGATCTATTTGAAATCCATTCCACTCTGGCAATTTCTCTATCATTCTCTTATGTCCCGGCATATGGAATGGATAATAATCACTTTTAGTATAATCTAATATCCGATTCGCTAATAATTCTTTATCCTCAAAAATCCACATATTTTCCCCTCTCTTTTTTATCAGAATCTCCTATTCCTATCACTTCTTCCCTCTCGTCTGCTATATAATCTTTCTAATTTTTACGATTTTCTTAATTATTTCATTATAACACGCCTAATTTTTCCTGTCCATTTTCTTTTATTATTTTCTAATTCGACATTTTATGTTACAATATTCTAAAAGCCCATAAAGAGCTAAATAAATCTATAAGAACTTCAAAGGTGGTGAATAAATACAATTCTTATAGTAAAATAATATCTAACCTAATAAAACAACCTAATTAATAGAAAAACGATGAAATAAATTAAGAAAGAGAGGTCAACTATGAGCTTACCCCCAGATGAAAATTTTAATTCGGTACAGTCTTCACCTAGTCCATCAGAAAGAAGACATTCTACTCCAAAAAACTCAAGGCAAAAAAGTTCTGGCGTGCAAATTAAATCAGGTATTATTTATATACAATTCCTTCTCATATTAATATTGATTATAGCTATTTTTGTCAATACATTTTATCAAAAGAAGATAATTAATCAAAGTATGACATCTATAGAAAAGGAACAAGCTGTTTTAAATGCTGAACTATCCCGTCTGACAGATTCTGTTGAAAGCATGGAGCGTTTACAAAATGCACTTGTTTCTAACCAATCAAGTGAAACTATCTTAACCTATGATGAATATGGAAACATGATACATGTTCCGCTCTTGGCAGATGTACCGCGCAATAGCTATGATTGGACTTGCCTTCAGACAAAAGATGGTTTTAAAAATTATATTGTAGATGATGTCATCACTTCCTATCGTGGCATTGATGTGGCTACTTTTCAAGGTGAGGTAGATTGGCAGGAAGTCAAAAATGCCGGTGTGGACTTTGCTATGATACGCCTTGGCTATCGTGGTTATGGATCTGGCGCTATTTTATTAGATGAACGATTTGAAGCTAATATAAAAGGCGCTACTGATGCAGGTATTGATGTAGGTGTATACTTCTTTTCTCAGGCGATCAGCGAAGAAGAGGCGATTGAAGAGGCTAACTTTGTATTAGAGAATATTAAAAACTATAATATCACCTATCCTATTGCATTTGATATGGAACCTATTACTTATGATGTAGCGCGCACAGATTATCTGACAGGAAGGCAGATCACTAATTTTGCTGGCGCTTTTTGTGATACGATTGATGCTGCTGGTTACATTCCCACCATATATTCCAATAAACGAACCTTTTTATTAAAATTAGATTTAAGCAGTTTAAGCAGATATCATTTCTGGTATGCTTCTTATCAAAGCCAGCCTGATTATCCTTATGACTTTCAAATATGGCAGTATAGCGAAAGTGGAAGCGTTTCTGGTATTCAGACAACAGTGGATTTAAACATTTGTTTTGTGGATTATCCTGCTTTAACAAGAGAAAAACGTGGACGCCAGTAGGTAATTCAGCAGTTTTATAGGCTTTATAACAAGTTCATAAAATGTTAGAACATCTTAAATATTATTACATTCTTTAGAAAAGGAAATCATATACAAATAATGATAAACGCGGAAAGGCGGTATGCAAATGAAGCAACATGCAGCTTACTTAGGGAAAAAAAATAAGAAAAAAACAAAAATAACCTTGTGGTTATGCGGAATCATTTTTTTGTTCTTTTGGGAATATGGACTCTACCAACAGATGTCCACACATACTAGACCAGACCAATATATATTGTCCATTTTCCTGATTATTTTACCAATTATTATTACAGCTTTTATTATTTATTTTAGCTTAAAAAAGCCCAAAAAGAAACGCACATATAAACATAATCCAGAAAAACTCATGAGAAAAAATTTATATGATAAAATGGATGGACATACTTTTGAATATTATTGTGCGGAATTACTCAGAAAAAATGGTTATCGAAATGTAGAAGTGACAAAAGCCAGCGGTGATCAGGGGATTGATATTATTGCTTATAAAAATGGTATCAAATATGGTATTCAATGTAAATGTTATTCCTCTAATATAGGAAATAAAGCTGTTCAGGAAGTATTCGCTGGTATTAAATTTTATGACTGCAAGGTCGGAATCGTAATGACTAACAGGTATTATACAGCATCAGCAAAGGAATTAGCAGCTAAAAATGGTATTATTTTATATGATAGAGATAAATTAAATGATTTAATCTATAAATCTAAGAAAAAGTAAATGTGGGGGACGCTCCGGCAAGACCTATTCCAACGAAGCCGCGCTCTCGCTCCGTTCCAGACGTAGCGGACACTAAA
>CANRVK010000221.1 GCA_947643285.1 uncultured Eubacteriaceae bacterium | reverse complement strand
TGTCCGTTACGTCTGGAACGGAGCGAAAGCGCGGCTTCGTTGGAATAGGTGCTTGCCTAAGCGGAAACCCAACCCCATCACGCCCCCCTTTTTATCTCTATTTAATCAAACAACGATATCTGATTTGTTTCTGGCAGATCCGGCAATATCCCCAACTCGTCCATAAGATCAATCACCGTCTTACTGACCTTTGTCCTCTGCCTAAAATCATCTTTTGATAAAAATGGTCCTTGTTCTACTGCTTCCACCACCGCAATCGCTGCTTTCTCTCCTAACCCATCAATCGTACTTAAAGATGGCATCAGCTTCCCATCTATAATCTGAAACCGATTCGCCTGTGCTCTATAAATATCAATCGGCATAAATTCGTACCCTCTCACATACATTTCCTGCACGATTCTCATATCCCTCAAACTATCTTTCTCTTTATTCGTCAAACTATCCGCTCTCTTTTTATAATTAGAAAGATTATATTCTAACCTCTCTTTCCCCTGACACATCAATTCATAAGAGAACCCAGAAGCTCGAATACTAAAAAATGCCGCATAATAAGCGAGTGGATAGAACACTTTACAATATGCGATTCTCCATGCCATCATAACATAAGCAGCAGCATGAGCTTTTGGAAACATATATTTAATCTTTTTACAAGACCAAATATACCAATCTGGCACATCAGCTTTTAACATCGCTTCTTCCCATTCTGGTTTTAATCCCTTTCCTTTTCTCACACTCTCCATAATCGTAAAAGATAATTCCTTATCCATTCCCATATTAATTAAATATATCATAATATCATCTCTCGTACAGATAGCAGTAGAAATAGTAGCCTTTCCCTCTTGAATTAAAGTCTGGGCATTTCCAAGCCACACATCTGTTCCATGAGATAATCCAGATATTCTGACTAAATCAGCAAAACAAGTAGGCTTTGCCTCTATTACCATCTGCATCGCGAAATCTGTCCCAAATTCAGGAATTCCTAATGCTCCCAGCTCACACCCTCCAATATCCTCTGGCTCTATCCCTAATGCACTGGTATCTTTAAATAAAGACATCACTTCTTTACTATCTAATGGAATTTTCTTAGCGTCCAATCCTGTCAAATCCTCTAACATACGTATCATAGTCGGATCATCATGCCCTAATATATCCAGTTTTAACAGATTATGATCAATCGAATGATAATCAAAATGCGTGGTAATCGTTTTGGTTGTCGTATCATTGGCAGGATGCTGTACAGGAGTAAAAGAATAGATCTCCTCTCCGATTGGCAATACAATAATGCCTCCCGGATGCTGTCCTGTGGTTCTTCTGACTTCTACACAACCTTGTACGATTCTGCTGATTTCACATTTTCTCTTTCTTATTCCATGTTCTTCATAATAATTTTTCACATATCCATATGCTGTCTTATCTGCTAGAGTTCCGATTGTCCCAGCACGAAATGTCTGCCCTTTTCCGAAAATAACTTCTGTATAATCATGTGCCTTACTCTGATACTCTCCCGAAAAATTTAAGTCGATATCTGGCTCTTTATTTCCTTTAAATCCTAAAAATGTTTCAAACGGGATATCAAACCCTTCTTTACAGAGTGGTTCACCACAGACAGGACAAAGTTTATCTGGCATGTCACATCCAGAACCACCAGCAAAAGCTCTCACCTCTTTGGAATCAAAATCACTATAATGACAAGAAGAACAATAATAATGCGGACTCAAGGGATTCACTTCTGTGATTCCAGCCATAGTCGCGACAAAAGAAGAACCCACACTCCCTCTAGAACCCACCAAATAGCCGTCCTCCAATGATTTCCAAACTAATTTTTGAGCGATAATATACATCACCGCAAATCCATTTGAGATAATAGAATTTAATTCTCTCTCTAACCTCTCTGTCACCACTTCTGGCAGATTTTCTCCATAAATATCATGTGCCTTTTTATAACAGATATCTCTTAAAATCTGGTCAGAATTTTCTATCACCGGCGGACATTTATCGGGTCGGACAGGGGATATTTTCTCGCACATATCCGCGATCAGATTGGTATTTGTGATCACAACTTCGTTTGCTTTTTCCTCACCCAAATAAGAAAATTCCTCTAACATCTCTTCTGTTGTTCTCAGATAGAGAGGTGCTTGATCATCTGCATCTTTAAATCCCTTTCCTGCCATAATAATGCGCCGATATACCTCATCTTTGGGATCAAGAAAATGTACATCACAAGTGGCCACCACTAACTTTCCATACTGCTCTCCCAATTCTACAATCTTTTTATTGATTTCTATTAATTCCTCTCTGGAATTGAGTGTCGGTCGCTCTCCTTTCAGCATAAATTCATTATTCCCTAATGGCTGTATTTCTAAATAATCATAAAACTCCACCAGCCGCGCAATTTCTTCATTTGATGCCCCTCTTAAAATCGCCTGATATAACTCTCCTGCTTCACAAGCAGATCCAATAATCAGCCCTTCTCTATACTTTTGGAGAACACTTTTTGGTATTCTCGGCTGTCTGTGAAAATAGTCAATATGAGAATAAGAAACCAAACGATAGAGATTAATTCTGCCTATATCATTTTTTGCCAATAATATCACATGATGAGTAGGCAGTTTTTTAATCGTTTCTTTTGACATCTGGCTCAAAGCATTGACTTCATCTAAATTCTGTAATCCCTTATCGGTCAACATTTTAATAAAAGCTTCAAAAATTTCTGCCGTCGCCCCTGCATCGTCCACAGCTCGATGATGATTTTCTAATGAAATATGAAGCGCTTTTGCCACAACATCTAGTTTATATTTACTCAAATCTGGCAGTAAAATCCTTGCCAGCCCTACCGTATCCACCACCGTCTTTTTCAACGAAAGATTCATTCTTTTGGCATTTGCATAGATAAAACTCATATCAAACCCTGCATTATGCGCGACCATAACAGCATTTTTAGAAAATTCCAGAAATCTTGGAAGCACTTCTTCTATTTTCTGAGCAGATAATACCATTTCATCTTTAATCCCTGTCAATTTTTCAATTTCAAATGGAATCGGCACTTCTGGATTGACAAATTCACTAAATCTTTCTATGATCTCCCCATTCACTAATTTCACCGCACCGTTTTCTATAATTCGGTCATTTAATGGACTAAACCCTGTTGTTTCAATATCGAAAACCACATATTCTTCCATCAGCCCCTGATTTTTTGAATTTTCTACCACTTCTTTTATATCATCTACCAAATAACCTTCCATTCCATAGAGCACTTTAAAATCAGCCTTTTCTACGATATGATTTGCTGTCGGAAATGACTGTACATCTCCATGATCTGTGATAGCGATAGCGGAATGTCCCCAATCCATAGCGCGTTTGATGATATCCTTCACATCAGAAACCCCGTCCATATCACTCATTTTTGTATGACAATGTAATTCCACCCTCTTCTTTAACGAGGTATCCATTCTCTTTTCTGTGAAATCACCACATCTTTTGATCCCAACTACAGAAGCGATTGTGAGTTCTCCGTCAAATCGATCAATCGCAGTCACCCCTTTTATCTTCACAAAAGCCCCCACATTAATATGAGGTTTAATTTCATCTAGCATCTCATTTTTTGCGAACATCTTTACGGTAATCGTATCCGTAAAATCTGTGACATCAAAAATTAAAATCGTTTTATCTCCTCGAATTTCTCTCAAATCAAAGGAAATGATCTTTCCTTGTATCACTAATTCTCCCATTTCTGTCTGAATCTGTTCTATTGGTGTTGGTTCTTCCACAAAATCTCTTCCAAAAAGCACATCTTTATTCTCTGATTTTTTATAAAAATTCTTGGATTTCTTAGGATATTCCATCGGCTGTTTGAAAACTTCTTTCTTCTGCTCCTTTTCTTCTTTCTTTATCGGTTCTCTCTTCTGTTCTTTTTTATCTATGATGGGAGAAGAATATTTTTCGTCTTTTATAAAACTAGAATTTTGCACAATCCTCCTCACTTCCATCTGTATCTTTTGATCTTCCTGTTCCTGCCTATCCTCCTTCTTTCTTTCGACAAACTCCAATCTCACTTCCATCGAAAATCCACACCGCTCTACAAATATCTTTTCTAAAACTCGTTTTAAGTCTTGTGCTTTTTCTCTGGCAACAATACTCTCCTCTAAACGGAGTAATAAAATATCATGTTCTATAAATTCACACTCCGCCTTCCGAAGCAGACTATATTCCATGCGGCTATAAGCATTTAACTCTGTCAAAATACTATCTTTATAAACATCAAACAGCTTCTTTGGTGTATATTGTTCTGACAAATGATACCTTTCTATCACTTTTACTTCTGTCTTACTCCCACTCAAAATCTGTTTTTCAATATTTTTCTCTACATCATAAATTTTCTTCTTCTCTATCAGCCTTCTGCTGTCAATATAGATGCGAAGGGAACTCTTTTCCTTATTGGTTGTGATTTTTGTCACCTCTACCTCAGTCAAAAGCTCTGATAAATCTGAATTTAATTTTAAAGTTGGAAATACTTCAAAAAAAATCTTTCCCATTCTATCGTCCCCAATTTTTAAGTTCCTCTTTTAATACCTGAAAAAGTTCTGTTTCTGGCACTTTTCTGATGATTTCACCTTTTTTTATCAAAAGTCCCTCTCCATTTCCTCCTGCGATTCCGATATCAGCTTCCTTCGCCTCCCCCGGTCCATTCACAACACATCCCATCACCGCCACTTTAAGATTCAGATCATCAAATTCCTGTACCATCTGCTCCACCCTATTAGCAAGTGAAATCAAATCTATCTTTGTTCTCCCACAAGTAGGGCAAGAAACTACTTCTATCCCTTCTTTTCTGAGTCCTAATGTGCGCAAAATTAACTTCGCAGACCGAATCTCCTCTGTCGGCTCTCCACTCAAAGATACCCTAATCGTATCCCCGATTCCTTTTTCCAAAATCAATCCAAGCCCTATCGCTGATTTAATATTTCCAGAATAAACTGTTCCCGCTTCTGTGATTCCTACATGCAACGGATAATCTGTTTTATCCGCGATCAATTCATGTGCTTTCACACACATCATAACATCAGAAGATTTTATACTGATCACTAAATTATCATAACCCATTTCTTCTATCCTATATACTTTATCTAATGCACTTTCTACCAATCCTTCTGCTGTTACTCCTCGATACTTTTCCACCAATTCTTTTTCCAAAGAACCACTGTTCACTCCCACTCGTATCGGAATCTCCCTCTCTTTCGCCGCCTTCACTACCTCTTTTAACTTCTCCTGTCCCCCAATATTCCCCGGATTAATCCGTATCTTATCCGCTCCATATTCTATCGCTAAAATCGCCATTCGATAATCAAAATGAATATCCGCCACCAAAGGAATCGATATCCTTTTCTTTATCTCCTGAACCGCCTTTGCCGCTTCCTCATTCGGCACAGTACAGCGCACAATATCACAACCTGCCTTTTCTAATTTCAGTATCTGTTCTACTGTTGCCTCTATATCCTCTGTTTTTGTATTTGTCATAGATTGAATTAAAATCGGATTCCCATGTCCAATCACCCTATCCCCAATCTTAATCTTTTTTGTATTCTCTCTCGCTAAAGACATTTTCCTCTCTCCTTTTTTATTTATCCTAAACAAAACTATTACTTGTCACATCTTAACCATATTTCCGCGAAGACAAGGGGAGCTATTCCAACGAAACCGCGCTCTCGCTCCGTTCCAGACGTAGCGGTACTAAATTCGCAAATCCCGCTTCTTGCGGGTTTGCTTATTAAGTACCAACGTCTTCCAAGGGGTTTCTTTTGGAATAGATACCCTTGTCTTCGCTACTTTTTTCCCATAGGCTAGTTCACACATTTTATTTTACTTTCCTATCAATAGAAAACCTTTATCGCTTCTCAAAAATACTATAACCTTATTCTACTATCTTCCAAAAATCAACACTTAAGCAGCATAAATCCTTTTTCACAGAAGAGCCAACAACTAGCGCCAGCCAGTACCTATTCCATAAGAAGCCCCTTGGAAGACGTCGGCACTTAATGAGCAAACCCGCAA
>CANRVK010000220.1 GCA_947643285.1 uncultured Eubacteriaceae bacterium | reverse complement strand
GCTCATTAAGTACCAACGTCTTCCAAGGGGCTTCTTATGGAATACTTCCTTGTCTCCGCTGATTGTGACTGTTCTACCTTTTGAAAAGCGAATGTTATTAGAACTTATGAAATCGAAGTGAGGAGATACGCAGAAAGAATTTTCGGAAAGGTTGGTATTTATATGGAATTTAGAGTTTCGCAATTACCTATTGATATAAGAAAGAGAAAGAATATAAAAAAAGATACGCTCACAAGTCCAAACAAATCGAAATTATGAGCGCAAAGCCCCGTACAAAACGAAAACATTATCATAATCAAAAGTCTGTTGAAAACAGGACAGAAAAAATGAATTACGTTACCACATTAGACATCAACATTAAATGGTGAATTTACTGCTCACGTAGTCTTTCACGAAACGAAAGCTCATCTTCTCTAAAGTACTTCCTTTACATAACAACTCTTTCTATTTTTCAGTAAATGGAACGATAACGATTCATTTTGCCTTTCTCAATCACCTACAAAATCTATATGTTTTTCAAGATTTAAAGAGTTCATATGCTTTCTGCATATGCTCTATAATCTTTACTCCAAAAGGACAGCGTTTTTCACAAGCACCACACTTTATGCAAGCACTCGCTTTCACCTTCAAAGCATTATAATGCTCTCGCACAGTTTCTGGAATCATATGCTGAGCATCACAGAGATCCGCAAATTTATTTACTGATGCGATATCAATTCCCACTGTACAGGGGGCACAATGTCCACAATACATACATTTATCCATAAACCTGTGAGCAGGAGTGCTGCCAAGGAGAGCTGCAAAATCTTTTTTCTCTTCTGGTAATTCTGAATATGCTGCTGCCTCCAAAAGCTGTTCTTTCGTATGTGCACCTGCTAATACACAAGCCACCGCTGGACGTGTCAGACAATAATGCAGACATTGAGCCACTGTCATTGCTACTCCAAAGGGAGATTCTCCCGCATTGAGCAATGCACCTCCTCCATAAGGTTTCATAACGGTCAATGCCACTCCCTCGCTCTCACATAAACTATAAAGTTCTAGCCTTTCTGGATCTGTACACGAAAGTACATCGGAAGCTTCATATGTTGATTTCTCAAATAACGTATTCACATCTTCATTCGGAGGCAAAATATCATACGCAGGATTCACACTGAACATGATCACATCGATTTCTTTGCTCTTTGCCGCCTGAATCGCCACTCTCGGATTATGAGTACTCATACCAATATGACGAATTGTTCCAGCAGCTTTAAGTTCTCTAGCATACTCAATAACTGAACCACCAAAAACCTCATCAAAGTCTTTCTGTTCGTCCAGATAATGTATCATGCCGACATCTATATAATCCGTCTGAAGCCGATGAAGCAAATCCTCATAAGCTGATTTCACTGTTTCTATATCCCTAGTACGTTTATATTGACCATCTATCCATGCCGAGCAAAGATGCGCCTGTAAGATAAATTGATCCCTGCGCCCTTCCATCGCTTTCCCAAAATTATCCCTGATATAAGGTTCTGGGTTATACAGATCGAAATAATTAATCCCTGCCTGCAAAGCAGTATCCAAAAGCATCTGTGCAAACTCATCATCTTTCCCCACAAATGCCTCACTCCCTAAACCGACTTCACTAACTTTCAAACCCGTTCTTCCTAATGTCCTATAATTCATAACCTCATTCTCTCCTTTTTTCATCTATTATAATAAATATTTAAAAACTTCCATAAAATATATTCTGCTTCATCCATCATCAAACAGTCTATCAATACCACTAATTATTATAGAAACTTCCATTTTTTAATCCACGCATTATTATTTCTTTTCACGACAAACGCATGAATTAATATTTTAAGGAACAGATTATTGCTAAATCGTTAAATTTCAAATCAAAATAACATTATTCGCCCTAACTCCATCAAATTATTTACATAAAAGTTTATCTTATTACGAATAGTCTGCATAAAAATAAAATCTATTTACAATTTGTTCATTCATGCGTTTGTTGTGATTTCTTTTTCCTAGAATAGCCAACAAACCAGCGGAGGCAAGGAACTATTCCAAAAGAAACCCCTTGGAAGACGTCGGCACTTAATGAGCGGTTTCGCAAGAAGCGAAACGGCGAATTTAGTACCGCTACGTCTGGAACGGAGCGAAAGCGCGGTTTCGTTGGAATAGTTCCTTGCCGGAGCGTCCCCCTTCGCCATCCAATTCATACTACTATCAACAACCACATTCTTTTATCTATCTTATCCATTCTTATTACTATATAGATTCTGCCATAGGATAACGATATTTATCCTCTTCTGTAATTTCCCTCATCACTTTACAAGGCACACCAACAGCGATTACATTACTTGGTATAGATTTAGAAACCACGCTGCCTGCTCCTATAACAGAATTATCTCCAATAGTCACACCTGCCAGAATAGTTGCCCCTGCTCCAATCCAAACATTATTGCCAATGGTAATAGGTTTTGCAATTTCCATTCCCGCCTTACGCTGTTCTGGATCAATAGCATGTTCAGCAGTAGTGAAACAACAATTAGGAGCAATAAAAACATGATCTCCAAATGATACCTTCGCTCCATCTGTAATGATCAGATTATGATTTGCATAAAAATAATCACCAACAAAGATGTTATATCCATAGTCACACCAAAACGGCGGCGTAAATATTACACTTTCTCCCATTCCTCCCAATATTTCCATAAGCATTTTCTGCTGCATGTCCTGATCATTAGGATCAAGCTGATTATATTTATAACATTTTTCTTTACATTTGCGGATTTCTTTTTCCAATTCTGGATTATAACATCCTTGAAACAAACAATTTATTGGCACTCTTTCTTTATCTTTCATCGCTCTCACTCCTCATCTAAAATTTTTTCTAAACATAACCTTTTAAAATATATTAAATATATTATACTACATCTCTCAAATAAACCAATAAATTTGTCATAATATGATTAAGTTTCTAACAAAACTTTATAATTGGAAATCAAAGACCAAATACCATCTCAACTAGAAGTTGTATAAAGACTAATCTAAGCAGTTGCTTGTGGATATAGTTCACTTCTGATAAAATTTCTTTATATACAAATATTCAGAAAACATTTATAGGAGGTATGATTATGGCTTTAGACGGATTTGGCACAAGACTCAGAATTGCTAGAAATGAAAAAGGATTCACTCAGAAGCAATTAGCTAATAAACTTGGAATTACAGAACAAGCAATATCAAAATATGAAAGAGGAAACTGTTTTCCTGATATTGAAATATTAAATAATATCCCTCAAATATTAAATTGTTCATTCGATTACCTATTTCAGTTTGAAAAAGAAAAGCCCATCTCTTTCGATCAGAATAATTATGGAAATCAAATGAAAAGGTGGATCAGTCCCGATATTATTTCACTCTCTTTTGGAAAAGGTTTGGTAGACCTATTTTTACAGGAAAAGGAAAAAGATTTCCCTCATGTTATCTCTATCAGAAAACAGATCGCGCTTCAATGGGGAATCATGATACCCTTGATTAGAATTATGGATAATCTGAATTTATCAGAAATGGAATATGAAATAAAAATTCATGGTATAGGCGTTGGTGGTATAAAAAATATCAGTATTTCTGATCCTGAAAAAACTTTAGAAGAAATATTTCATAATCTAAAAGAAAAACTATTAGAACATATTGATTTGATTGTTAATAATCAAATTATATTTGATATGATAGAGATCATTCGAGAAGAATATCCTGCTGTAGTAGATCAAATAGTGCCAGAGAAAATTAGTTATTCTCTTTTAAGAGATGTTATCATTGAATTATTACGAGTACAAAAATGTACTGCATATCCAAAGATTTTAATTATTCAAATATTAGAGAGATATGAAAATAGTGGGAAATCTTATGAAGAACTTGCAGAAATAGTCAGAAAAGACTTAGGTGAAAAATATTTACTGGAAAATTGGGCGAAATAAAAATTGAGAATGAAATATAAAAACAACCATTAAAACTGTGACTTTTATCCAAAACCCAAATAATTACACAGCATCCTAGCTTTGTAATACTTTGAAATTTTCAAAAGCTATCTATTACAAAGCTTTGATTTGTGTACTTTTAAATAGACAATAAGAAGATAAAAAATTTGGCAGAAAGAGAAAAAGGTTAAGTCACATTTTCTTAACCTTCACTTGCTTCTGAAAGAAAGCAACACCATAACATAGAATCTGCTCATAACCATATAATCCTTCTGCATATTTTTTTGTAATAATCTGACTAATTGCTCTGTCACAATCTGCCTCCATATCAGATTCATTGTTAGACTTTTTAGCTTCTATTATAATTGCTCTGCGGTTATCATCATCTTTTAACAGAATATCTGGTCTGCCAAGCTCTTTTTCCTTATTGGATTCCACTTAATATCCAAGTCCCACAAACGCTCCAGCAAGAAAAGCATGATAATAATCTTCATGATAATCATTATAACTTATAGTCTTCCACAAAAGGTCTGATATAACTTTAGTTGCAGCTCTCTCATCACTATTCCAAAGTGCTTCCATCATAGATTTTTGTGTACTATTATCTATTGTATTCTTAAAATATGTCACAACTGTATCTTCAAAAATAGAAGCAATTTCTCTATTTGGTATCTTAAGGCTTACCGTTTCTCCTTCTTCATCAGCATCTGCTTTCGTCAAATATCCTGTCATCAAAATCACACTCCACAGATTGTCTTCAGAAGAATGAAGTGTATCATAAGTCAATTCATCCGAAATTGTCTGAACGATTGTTCCACCATTCATCAATGTTTCAAATTTGCTTTTCACTTTGAAATCTGTTCTTTTTACAAATGTCAGAAGAATTCCATTATGGCTAGTATTCTTCCAATAGTTCTTAGGTTTTGCATTTTTCCTTTTCTTTAATGTAGACATATAGTTCATTACATCCCACGGACAATATACAAAACTATTTCCAAATACATACCCATCATACCATTCTTTTATAACATCAGCCTTATCCTCCCTGTCAGCAACGGATAACAACTCTGCCACTTCGCTATCCGAAAAACCAAAGTATTCAGAAAAATCCTCATCTAAGACAGAATAGGACAAAAAATTATTTGTACCAGTAAAAATACTTTCTTTCGCAATGCGAAGACATCCCGTAATAACAGCAAACTTAAGATATTCATTGTCCTTTAACGCTGTTCCCATGATACCTTTGATCACATCAAGCATAGATGAGTAAAACTTATTCCCTGCCATATCCTTTTCACTTGCTTTTGCAAGTGGAACATCATATTCATCAACAAGAAGAATTACTTCCTTACCATAAACAGTATACATCATACGCATAATCGTTTTTAGCGAATTTTTTACTTCTTCTTCATCGGCAGCCTTAGATTTTAATTTCGCAAATATTTCTTTGTCATCCTCATCCACAACATCCTCATTCGCCAAATCAACTATCGCCTTACATATATCTGCAAGCCTCGCCTTTAACATCTTATATGCTCCATCAAATGTTTCTGCCTCAATATCTTTAAAAGATACAAACAACACAGGATACAGATTCATCCATTCATCACAAAATTCTTTATGTTTTGTAATATTTAATCCCTCAAAAATCCCTCTGCTATTTTTTCTTATGTTAAAAAAGTTCTCCATCATACTCATCATCAGAGTCTTACCAAATCTACGTGGTCTGGTGAATAAAGTTACTTTATTATCTGTATCATGTACAAGCTCATATATAATTTCAGTTTTATCTACATAATAATTATCCGACTTACGCAAATCAGCAAAATCTGACTTACCAACACCAACCCTAAAATCCATACCAGATTCTCCTTTCATCATTTTAAATAATTGCAAAACCCTAAAACCATCTAAATACTGATTTTTACAAGTATCTCTTTTCTATATCTTCTCACTGAACCTTCATAAATTATGGTAAGATTTACTTTTCAAAAATTAGAACCGTCAATGAACTAGCGGAGGCAAGGAAGTATTCCATAAGAAGCCCCTTGGAAGACGTTGGTACTTAATGAGC
>CANRVK010000219.1 GCA_947643285.1 uncultured Eubacteriaceae bacterium | reverse complement strand
AGTTCCGCAAGGAGCGGGGCTGCGAATTTAGTATCCATTACGTCTGGAACGGAGCGAGAGCGCGGCTTCGTTGGAATATTTCTTGCCGGAGCGACCCTCTGACGCTCAAATAAACGAAACGATAACAGAAATTTAAACAATATTTCATAGAATTTTGTATGTGCTTGTGGTAGAGTAATATTATGAAATAGTTTTTACAAATAGAAATGATGAAAAGTATATGGTGAACGAAATAATTATTTGGATAGAAGTCAGATTTAAAATTTTGGGTTGATAGAATAGAACAAATGATAAGGATAAACAGGTTTACAACTTTTAGAAATAGATCTATAATTTGGGTAATATGAATCATTTATCATTAATATTCCATATGTTTTTTAGGAATTTTTTTATAGATAGGAAAGGAATTAAGAAAGAAAAAGGAGGAAGAAAATGAAATTTTTTACAGGGACATTAAAAAAGAGTCCAAGGATTACCAAATTAGTTACAGATTTATATGAAAAAATGCCGGAAATAGAAGCAGACAGAGCAGTATTGTTGACAGAATCTTATCAGGAAACTGAGAATGAACCTATTATTACAAGAAGAGCGAAAGCATTTGCTCATATTTTAGATTATATCCCTATTACCATAAGAGAGGGAGAATTAATTGTAGGAAGTGCGACGAAAAAACCGAGGGGCTGTCAGGTCTTTCCTGAATTTTCTTACACATGGTTGGAAGATGAATTTGATACGATTTCAAGCCGAAGTGCAGATCCTTTTTTTATTGCAGAAGATACAAAAAAGATATTACATACGACTTACCAATATTGGAAGGGAAAGACTACGAGTGAACTCGCTACTTCTTATATGGCACCAGAGGCGTTAAAAGCCATAGAACATAATATTTTTACAACGGGTAATTATTTTTATAATGGAGTTGGACATGTTACAGTAAAATATGAAGAAGTGCTTCAAATCGGATATCAGGGGATACGAAAAAAAGCAGAAGAGGAATTGAGAAATTGTCAATTATCCGATGCAGATTATGCGAAAAAGAGTCATTTCTTAAATGCAGTGATTTTAAGTTGTGACGCGGTGATACGGTATGCGAAAAGATATGCGCAGTTAGCTCAAAAAGAGGCACAAGAATGTAGAGATCTTGAGAGAAAAAGGGAATTATTGGAGATAGCAAAAAATTGTGCCAGAGTGCCGGAATGGGGAGCTACTTCTTTTTATGAGGCTTGTCAGTCTTTTTGGTTTATACAGATGCTGTTACAGACAGAATCGAGCGGTCATTCTATCTCACCGGGACGTTTTGACCAATATATGTATCCTTATTATCAAAAAGATATAGAAGAAGGAAAGATCACAAGAGAGTTTGCACAGGAATTGATCGATTGTATTTGGGTGAAATTAAATGATTTGAATAAGGCGAGAGATGCCGCTTCTGCAGAAGGGTTTGCTGGATATAGTTTATTTCAAAATTTGATTGTGGGAGGGCAAAATGAAGAAGGGTTAGATGTCACAAATGATTTATCTTTTATGTGTATAGAAGCCTCTATGCATGTGGCATTGCCGCAGCCTTCTCTTTCTGTAAGAGTTTGGAATGGAACACCGAATGAGCTTTTATTAAAGGCAGCAGAACTCACGAGAACAGGAATAGGTCTTCCTGCTTATTATAATGATGAAGTGATTATTCCTGCCTTGATGAACAGGGGAGTGAGTTTAAAAGATGCCAGAGATTATAATATTATCGGCTGTGTAGAACCACAGAAGGCTGGAAAGACAGAAGGGTGGCATGATGCGGCATTTTTCAATATGTGTCGTGTATTAGAACTCGTGTTTTCAAATGGTTATGATAAAGGAGAGCAAATCGGGATAAAGACAGGTGATGTGACACAGATGAAAACATTTGAGGAGTTTTATGATGCTTATAAAAAACAGATGGAATATATGATAAGTCTTTTAGTCAATTCTGATAATGCGATTGATGTCGCTCATGCACAGCGCTGTCCGCTGCCTTATGAATCTTCTATGGTAGATGATTGTATTAAGAGAGGGATTAGCTGTCAGGAAGGCGGAGCAGTTTATAATTTCACTGGTCCACAGGGGTTTGGAATCGCTAATGTAGCGGATTCTCTCGCCGTAATTCGGGAGCTTGTTTTTGAAAAAAAGAAAGTGAGTATGGCGGAGATGAAACAGGCGCTAATGGACAATTTCGGCAGAGGAATTTCAGCAGAGGAAGCTCAAAAGGTGACAAAAGAAGTGGTGAAGAATTTGATTTCTCATGGGGCACATGTGACAGAGGAACAGATAGCCCAGATTTTTGTGACAGCATTAAATGGAACAGTGACAGAAGAACAGAAAAAACGATATGATGAGATTTTAGAGATGATAGAAGATGTTCCAAAGTATGGAAATGATATTTTAGAAGTCGATTTATTCGCTAGAGATGTGGCATATACCTATACAAAACCTTTAGAGAAATATAAAAATCCAAGGGGAGGAATCTTTCAGGCAGGATTATATCCAGTATCAGCAAATGTGCCGTTAGGAAAACAGACAGGAGCTACACCAGATGGAAGGCTGGCATATACACCTGTGGCAGATGGGGTAGGACCGATGGCAGGAAGAGATACACATGGACCTACTGCTACGGCTAATTCGGTAGCTAGATTAGATCATGGGATTGCTTCTAATGGGACTTTGTTTAATCAGAAGTTTCATCCTTCTGCATTAAAGGGAAGAAGTGGCTTGTTAGATTTTACTTCTTTGATAAGAGCGTTTTTTGACCAAAAAGGAATGCATATGCAGTTTAATGTGGTGAGCAGGGAAACTCTTTTAGATGCACAGGAACATCCAGAGAACTATAAGACTTTAGTGGTGAGAGTGGCGGGGTATAGTGCATTGTTTACTACGTTATCGAAGGCGCTGCAGGATGATATTATTAATCGAACAGAACAGAATGGATTATAAAAAGATATTGGATTGGGAAAAGAGAGTGGGGAACGGAGGAAGTAAAGGGTCGCATGGACAAGAAACATTCCAACGAAGCCGTGCTTTCGCTCCGTTCCAGACGTAACGGTACTAAATTCGCGGTTTCGCTTCTTGCGAAACTGCTTATTAAGTACCGACGTCTTCCAAGGGGCTTCTTTTGGAATTGTTTTTTGTCCGTGCTAGTTTTTCTAATGAGCTGGTTTTGAAGTTAGTTTTTGGAGAGAGGGGAGAATTTTTGTATAAGGGGAGATAAGTGTGATGGGTGGAAGATAGATTGATTTTTGGGACAGGGAGGATTTTATGGAGGAATTAGAAAAGGTGACGGGGAGAATTTTTGATATTCAGCGCTATTCGATACATGATGGACCGGGAATCCGAACGATTGTGTTTTTTAAAGGCTGTTTTTTGCGGTGTAGGTGGTGTTGTAATCCGGAATCACAGGAATATAAAATACAAAAGATGATGGTAAAGGGGAAAGAGAAATGGATAGGGGAAGATGTCACAGTAGGACAGGTGATGGAGGAAATTAAAAAGGATAATGCTTATTATATGAGGTCAGGTGGTGGGGTGACATTATCAGGAGGAGAAGTGTTATTTCAGCCAGAATTTGCAGAGAGCTTATTAAGGGTTTGTAAATTATATGGCTATCATACGGCGGTTGAATCTACAGGGTATGCGGAATATAGTGTGATAGAAAAAATTTTGCCTTATTTGGATTTGTATTTGTTGGATATTAAGCATATGAACTCCCAGAAACATAAACAGTTTACGGGGAGAGAAAATGAGATAATTTTATCTAATGCGAAGAGAATCGCGAAGGAAGGAAAGGAATTAGTGATTCGAGTTCCTGTGATTCCGAGTTTTAATGATACAAAAGAAGAAATTAGGGAAATTGCTAAGTTTGCTTCTTCATTAGAAAATGTGAAACAATTACATTTGTTGCCTTATCATAGATTGGGACAGGATAAATATGAAGGGCTTTTTAGAGAGTATAGTTTAAAAGAGATAGTTCCTATAGAGGAACAGAAAATGAAGGAATTATTAGAAGTGGCAATAGTACAATCAGGGTTTAAGTGTCAGATCGGGGGTTAAAATAGTTTTATAAATTTAACCTCATCAAGGAAGTCCCCCGCTTCTAAGCCGCCAAGGCGAAAGCGGTGGGTTGGGACTTCCTTGTTTCCGTGGGAGTGCAGACTCCCACGGAAAAGCTGCGATAGCAGCTATGAGGTTATGAGCAAGTAGCGAAGCGGATTGCGAATATCCAATTTGACTTTTTATTTCTAATATCTTCTGAAATTTCAAAAATAATAAGAATTAATTAAATAAATGATTAAAAAATTTTCATAAAGTTATGAGAAAATAATTCTTATAAAAGAAGTTTTAATAAAATACAAGAAGGTAATATAGAAATAAAGGGGGAAGAGATATGAAAAAAAAGTTTTATTTATGGGTTAGGATTTTTCTTTTGGTTTGTTTGGCGACGGCATGTGGAAAAGAAGAAACGAGGACAGAAACGGTTGATGCTGGAAATTTTGATGTGAATATTTTACGGAATGAATTTTTAAATGGGGTATTTGAAGATGATGTAGATGAGGAGCAGAAGGAAATTTCTTTAGAGGAATTAAAAGAAAGGGAAAAATTACAGGAACAATATCGGGATTATAGAGAACTTCTACAGGAACAAGGGTATTTTGTTACAGAGGATAGTTATATTAAGAATGTTACAGAGTTGGAAACCAATGATTATTATGGTTTTAGGATTTGGGTTGATTATTTAGAAGGGGAAGAATCATCTGATACACATAAAGAAGATTATTTTTTCTTTTATGAAAAAGAAAGCGAAGAGTTATTTCAAATTTTATATTTTGATGCAGAATATTGTAATGTAGGAAAGTTTTGTGGGTTTGAAGAACATTTTGAGGATATCACTTTTGATGGAAAAGAAGATTTATTGATTTCAAAAGGAGACTTTAATTGGTGTGAAGGTTATCGAGCTTATGCTTGGACAGAAGATGGATTTGAATATATACCTTTTGGTATAGATGATTATAGCGTAGACAAGGAAAGGAAAACGATTTCGGGTACTAATAAATCAAAACAATCTTGTTATCGAGATTCGAGCTATCGTTATGAAGAAAACCGATTTGTAGTATATTATTATAGTGAGTTTGAAGCGGTATTAGAGGGACATCAGGAGTATTTAAAAAAAATTAGAGAGGAAGATACAGAAACGGATACCTATATAAGTTCTTATTTTAAAATAGAAGTACAGCGATTGCAGGAAAGGGAGAAGAGATATGGCTATATGGGATCTGTTTATGAAATCCGCCTTTATCCTTCTGAAAGCTCACAAAAGATGATACAAAGTTTTCGTGTAATAGCAGAAGAGGAATTAGAAGTATCTTTAAAAGACCTAAATCATGATGGCTATGCAGAGTTGATTTTACTTTGGAAGCAGGACGAATATACAAAAAATGAACATTATGATATTTTCTTTTGGAAAGATGATAAATTTGAAACAGATTCTTATATAGAGGATTTTATCTATAATGGATATTTTGGAGAGTATGAAGTTCCTTTTTTTCCAGAAAAACTGTATTTGAAAGGAGAATATGAGAGTTTTCCAGAAAAAAAAGAAGAGACACTGTTTTATTTTCAGGAAGATGGAAAGTATGTACCAGTAAGGAGTGTCTTTTATGTTAGAAATTATCATACTGAGAAATTACATGCGACAATTATAGATTATTCGGAGGGAGAGGAGAAGATATTATATGATGAGAAAGGAAAAGAGGAGAAAATTGATAAGGATAGGATAAGCGATATTTTTTGGGGAAGGGAATAGCAGATAGATTTATTATTTATTGGGCGGTTGTTTATGATAAGCAACTGCCCTTTTGATATTTTTTACTGAATATTCAATTAGTATTTAGTAGGGGTAATTTGAAGGGGGAAAATAGGTTATCAATGATTAAGGGAAACATAAATATAAAAATAAAATTATTGTTATAGGGTTAGGAAGAATGATAGGTGTTTTGGGGAATATGGGAATAAAGGTTCGCACTAGCAAGAAACATTCCAACGAAGCCGCGCTTTCGCTCC
>CANRVK010000218.1 GCA_947643285.1 uncultured Eubacteriaceae bacterium | reverse complement strand
CTCAAACATCATTCTTATACTATTTTATAAATATCACCCTTACTATAATTTCTCTTTTATCCAATTAATAACGTCGATATTTTATTATCTTTTCTAATAAATTGTACACTCTGATAAGTACCTATCACCTGTAATATTTCTGAATCGATGATAATCTTCACCCCTGAATAAACCTTATTTTCCACTATAACTCTAGATTTCCCCATATTATTAATAGCTTCTAACATGATAACCTTTTCTCTTAAATATCTATCTCGTTCTCTTTTCTTAATCACTACTGCCTGTTTTATCTTCTCGTACAAATTCTTATCTATTTTCTTAGTTCTCTCTATAGGGTTATCTGTTTTCTCTTCCTCTGGTTTCTCAAACGCTGCTACTTGTTTTAATAACATCATAATCTCAGAATCTACTTTATTAATGGATTTATTTAAGTCATTATATTGTTCTACATATTCCGGATTGATTCCGGTTTCTATGATGGTCGGAATCTCCGCCATATTTCCTAACCCATGTGCTTTCACACATTGCAATGCCCGTACCTTTCCGCCAATAATAACTCCCTTTGAGCCTGATACTGTCACTGTTCCTCCAGAATTGACCTGACAATTTAAAAAATAGTTTGCATTTACATCTCCCTTTGCATTAATATTTACTGCTTCAAAAAATTTTCCTGAAACATTTCCGACACTTTCAATATAGCCTGTGCCTGCTCCCTGCATCCCTTGTTTTAAAATAACATTTTTTCCACTTCTAATTTTTGCGTTTTCTACATGCCCATCAATAATAACATCTCCCGTTGCAACAATAGACAATCCTGATGCCATATTGCCTAACACGTTGACATCTCCATCAAAACGGACATTTCCAATGGATAAGTCTAGATCTCCCGCTATAGTATAAACATTACTAATCTCTAATTTACCATCGCGAAACTCTATCTTTCCGTTCTTTAAAGCAATATATTTCTTTTTATCTTCGGAAACAACAAAACCTGTTCCACGCAAAGGTGGTAAATCTGCACCTCTTTTTGGCTTCAAGATTTCTCCTGTTACAGTATAGCCATACACTCCTGTTGTCGCAGGTATATATTCCGCTACTACTTGCCCCGCTTCAACTGATTCAAACAGCTCTAAGTTTAAATAATCAACTGAACCATCTGGCAATATCTTTGGCATTGATGGCATTTTCACACGAAAATGATAAGTATAATAACCTGCTTCCCCATCTACAGGCACTTTTCCCTTAGCTACCGTGATAGGACTTCCATATATCTCTTTTTCCAACATTTTTTTAATTGTGGCTTCATCAATCCCCTGTTTTATGCCATTATCATCTAATAAGGCAAGAATTTCCTTTAGAGTATAACCTGCATCATTGGGAGGTTGTGCCAGCTCTAAAGTTGCACTCAATTTATCTTTGCTTATCTTTATTACTGACTCTTTATTTTTTTCAAAAAAATCAAATACATTATCCATTATTTCACCTCCTATTATTACTATATCTTAAGTCCTTATCATCTGTCAATGCCTGTCGTAATTTTAACGTAATAATTTACTAAAATATCTATCATTTCCTAAGTTTACGGTACTATACAAAATACATATTTCGGTAATTCCATTTTCTGTTATAAATTGTTCCAAACTCCCATTAAAATATCGAAAATCTAAAAGATAGGTTTCTTCAAAATGATTTATCATAAATGGACTGATACAATTAGCAAAGGAATCTTTAATAAGTAGTATCTTTTTTCCATTCTTATTACCACTTTTTATCTCTGTGACAGCAGAATTTCCTCCCAAAAATACTGCATATTGATCCTTTGTCTTTAATTTCTCTAGATCATAAATAGAATTTTGCGTGGTTTCTTCTAAATTTATTCTCATTTCATAAGAAATAGGAGATAATGGTTCATATAAAATAATATTGTCTGGCGGCATTTTAATGTTGACTTTGGATTGTATTGTCCCTAAAAAATGATCGGAAACTATCTTTTTATGAAATTCATCTTCTGTCCATGCTGTTATGTTTCTCTGTTTTGCCCATGCGAAATATCCATAATAAGCGCCTAATGTCGTCCAGTGATGATCGGTTTTATAATAAATGTCCTCTGTCTTATGTTCCAATAAAATCTCTTCCACAGAAATATAATTTTCTTCTGGTATTTCCTTTTTTATCTCTTCTAAAAACTCTTTCTGTCCATCTTCTAAAGCAAAAGCTGGAAGTTTCTCCTTTAAAATATAAGAAGCTGTGGGCACAATTAAGACCTGAATATTCTCTTTTCCTAAAATATCTTGATATTGAGTTATAAATTGCTTGATATAAGTTATATTTTTCTGGCTTATTTTATTTTGAAATTCTTCTTTTTCATGCTTCTCTATATAATAATCATCTTTTGAAAAATAGACACCATTTATTTCTTGTTTTAATAAGAAACGATCTATTTTGGTCTTATAGGCGATCCATTGATTCCGGAATAAAAATTGGTCTGATAAATATTCCTCATACTCTTTTTCATATTTTCCACTCTTTATATTTTCCAGAGATAATTCTGGTTTTTGTTTTAAAATCCGGTTTTCTGTTTCAGAAAAGTGAGTATCCTTTTTCAAGATGCTTCCGATAAAGATTCCCCCTAAGATAAGACAGAATAAAAAAATAGTGATGATATGATTTATTTTCTCAGCAAAAATCGGGTTTGAAATTTTATTCTTCAAATTATAATGCTCCTTTCTAAAATCCTAAAATCGAAAATATAAAAAGGGATTATAAGAGGAATCCACCAAATATGCAACTGCTCCCAATAAAATACCTATATATCCTATATTTTGTAAAATACCTCTTCCCATCTTACCTATTAAAATTTCCTTGGAAATATTTTTCTTTTTCTTAGAAAAAGGCAGTTTCTCAAAGAGAAAGTTTTTTTCTTGGAAAAACCCTACGCTCGCCAGACATGCCAAAATAAGCAATACAGCATAATTTAAAAACAGATATATCGTTTCTCCATTTATAAAACCTGAAAAATTTCCAAAAAATAGAATCTTAAAATACTGCCAGCCTTTGTGCATGTCTTCAAAAGCGAATAGAACCCAGCCACACAAAATCATCACACAAGCATAGAAATGCCCTATCCAATTAGGTGCTTTTTCCAGCCATTTTAAAAGAAACATCTTTTCTATTATCAAAAGGATTCCATAAAAAATTCCCCATAACAAAAAGTTTAAACTAGCTCCATGCCATATTCCTGTTAAGAGCCAAACGATCGCAATATTACGGATTTGCTTTAAAAGCCCCTTTCGATTTCCGCCTAACGGAATATAGACATATTCCTTAAACCAAGTGCCTAAAGAGATATGCCATCTGCGCCAAAATTCTGTAATACTTTTAGAACGATAGGGATAATTAAAATTCATAGAAAAATGGAAGCCAAACATTTTTCCTAATCCAACTGCCATATCAGAATATCCTGAAAAATCAAAATAAATTTGCAGTGCATAGGCGATAATTCCTATCCATGCCATAACGACTGGTATTTCTCCTGCTGTTTTTTGGCTGATTTCCTCCCATAATAGTCCAATATTATTTGCATATAACACTTTTTTCCCTAGACCGATAATAAAATAACGAATTCCCAAGCTGAAATCTTCTACTGTTTCTTTTCGATTCTCTAGTTGTTGTGCTATTGTTTTATATTGTACAATAGGACCAGCAATTAACTGTGGAAACATTGCTACATATGCGCCAAAAGAAAGAATATTTTTTTGTACTTTCGCATCTCCTCTATAAACATCTATTGTATATGACATGGTTTGAAAGGTATAAAAAGATATCCCTATTGGTAAAGGAAATATTTTTAGATATTTGAAGGTGCATAAAAGACTCAAATTGATGATCACAGAAGAAAGTACCACCAACTTCGCTTTTTTTTCTTCTCCCCTTCTTTTATAACTTTCTACCATACGACCATGTATATAATCGACTATAGTAGAAAATAACATCAAACTGATATAAACGGGTTCTCCCCACGCATAGAAGACCAAACTAGAAAAAAATAATACTGCATTTCTCGCATTTTTAGGAAACAGGAAATACAGTATTAATACAATGGGAAGAAAACGAAATAAAAACAATAAACTGCTAAAAACCATATCCATTTTCTCCATATTTTTCTATATTTTAACACTTTATATCCATCTTACCTCTATAGTTCAAGAACATGATATCATTCCTGCGATATGGTGCAATTTTTTATTTTATTCAAAAAATTTCTTAATCGCATCAATCGCTAATTGGTTTGACTCTTGTGCCTGTTTTAACATTTCTTCCTCTTCTGCCATATCATCTTGTATTTGTCCTAACATCACAAAAAATACATAATCACCTTCACGGAGAACAGAAGAAGCGTTCACTTTTGGTACATTCATAGGATATTGCAAACTATCATTTATTAAATAGTCCCGATAGTCGGTAAGAGCTTTTTCAATTTCCTCTCCTTTTCCTTCTTTTGCCTTAATCGCAATAAAAGTATCTACATGTACACTCATCATAGGTGCTTCTGCAATAGCCTCTTCATATAAATCAGAACTTATATTTAAAACATCATTAATTTCCATCGGCATTTCAGGAATATAGTTTTCTCCATACACCTCCTTTACCGCACTATGAATCTCCTCTAAAGAAATCTCTTTTTGTGTCTGTGATTCTGTCTGCGTCTGGGAAGAAGTCTGAACTGGTGTATTTTCTTCTTTTTTTCCACATGCAGCTAAAGAAAGTACCATAATTCCTATCCATATAGCTAAACTCCGTTTTTTCATATATTTCTCCTTTATCTATTCCTATACAATTAATCTTTGCCTTTCCATTTTACTTTATTTTTTTCTTATCCGCAACCCAAAAAGATTTTTTTTAGAATTTTGTTAGAAAAATGTAAAGCTTTTTCTATTATTTTCATTCTAAAATTTCCTAATTTTGTAATTTTTAAATTTTATTTCTTTCACTTTATGAAACTAACCCCTCTTTTTTCTACTCTTTTAGAACCTCATCATCTCTTTTCCTCTAAAATCTCCTTCCACTTTTATGTTTATTATAATAAAATATTATATTACTATACTTAAGTTATAAAAATATATTGTATTTTTTTGTTAAATCAGTTACACTATAGGTATCAGCTTGTTCCTAACCATCATAATGTATTTTCTAAGCATGAACTAGCTTATTAAACGAAGTTTATTAAAATTCAATCGAAGGGAGCATTGTAATGGAAGCGAAAGAATTCAAGATACTCGTTGCTGATGATTCTCTATTAGCAAGAAAAAAACTAATTACTAATTTAAATGAATTGGGATATAACAATATTTTTGAAGCAGCAGATGGAGAAGAAGCTGTAAATAAATATAAAGAAGAACAGCCAAACCTTATTTTTATGGATATTGTTATGCCGAAACAATACGGAATCGATGCATTAAAAGAAATCATGGATGTTAATCCAAATGCCATTGTAATTATGGTTTCTACTACTGGTACAAAGAAAAATATTACAGACGCACTGAAGGTCGGAGCTGCTGATTTTATTTTAAAACCATTTACAAAATCACAGATTACCGCTGTTTTACAAAAGTACAATCGGTAAACAGAAAGGGATTAAAAGTATGCTAACACAATTTTTTGGAAACTATCTATTAGAGAAACATGTAGTTGACTCGAAACAGTTATTAGAAGCATTGCGTTATAAACATAATAATTATGAAACTTTAGATGCGATTGCACTTTCTTCTGGATATATGACAAAAGAAGAAAGTGAAGATGTGCATAATATGCAGACACAGATGGATGGTGATTTTGTAGAACTAGCCTTTCATATGGGTTACTTAACAGAAGAACAAGCAAAAGAATTAGCAGAAATCGTACATTATGGCTATTTACTATTAGGAAATGCGATTATAGAGTTAGGATATTGTACTCAAGAAGACATGGCAAGAATTGTCGCAGACTATGAATTTGATTTTCAACTTTCTTTTTCAAGCTTCTTAAATTTTGATAAAGAAAAAATAGATGACATGGTTATGACATTCTATCATATTCCAGAT
>CANRVK010000217.1 GCA_947643285.1 uncultured Eubacteriaceae bacterium | reverse complement strand
ACCGTTACGTCTGGAACGGAGCGAAAGCGCGGCTTCGTTGGAATACTTCCTTGCCTCCGCGACCCTTACGCCCCCTTATTTCAAACTGTTTCCCTTCTATTTTCACAGCAATATAGAAATGCCAAGAGCCTTCTAAACTTAAAACCCTTGACATTTTTACATCTCTATATTTATTTTCTCTCATTTAACGGCACATATTCCACTCGTTCTGATATAGACTTATAAGCCGGACGAATAATCTTTCCTGCGTTGATTAATTCCTCCACCCTATGTGCTCCCCACCCAGCAATACGAGCTATCGCAAAAATAGGGGTATAGAGTTCTAATGGTAAATCTAACATACTATATACAAATCCACTATAAAAATCAATATTCGCGCTAACACCTTTATAAATCTTTCTCTCTTTCGCAATGATTTCTGGTGCTAACCGTTCTACCATAGAATATAACTTAAATTCTTCTTCTTTTCCTTTTTCTTTGGATAAACTCTCCACAAAATGTTTAAATATATTCGCTCTTGGATCTGACAGAGAATAGACCGCATGACCCATTCCATAGATCAGACCTGCTTTATCAAATGCTTCTTTATGAAGAAGTGCTGTTAAATACCTTCCGACTTCTTCTTCGTCTTCCCAATTCTTCACTACTTCCTTCATATCTTCAATCATACGAACTACTTTAATATTCGCACCGCCGTGTTTTGGTCCTTTCAAAGACCCTAAAGAAGCGGCTACAGAAGAATATGTATCTGTACCGGAAGAAGTCACCACATGGGTAGTAAAAGTGGAATTATTACCGCCGCCATGTTCTGCATGTAATACTAATGCCACATCTAAAATACGCGCTTCTAGTTCAGTATAACTGCTGTCTGGTCTTAACAATCTGAGAATATTCTCCGCTGTAGATAAATTAGGATCTGGTGTGTGAATATATAAACTCTGTCCATCATGATAATGTCGATATGCCTGATATCCATATACAGATAATAATGGAAATAACGCTGTTAATTGTAAACATTGTCTGATGACATTAGGGATAGAAATATCGTCTGCTGCATCATCATAAGAATATAATGTAAGCACACTCCTCGCCAGAGTATTCATCATATCTGCACTTGGCGCTTTCATGATAATATCACGCACAAAGCTGGTAGGAAGTGTGCGGTATTCTCCTAAAATTCTATTGAACTCCTCTAATTGTGTCTTATTTGGCATCTGTCCAAACATTAATAAATATGCAGTTTCTTCAAAACCAAATCTCTTTTCTTTTATAAAACCTGAAACGATTTCTTGAATATTAATACCTCGGTAAAATAATTGACCATCACAAGGTATCATATCCTCCTCTTCCATAATATAAGATTGAATCTCTGAAATATCGGTTAAACCTGTTAAAACTCCTCGACCGCTGATATCACGCAATCCACGTTTTACATCATATTTTCCATATAATTCTGGATTTATTACACTATTCTTCATACATATCTCAGATAATTCTAAGATTTTGGGGGTAACTTGGGAAAATTGATTCATTCTTCCTCATCTCCTTTCAAAACTCCCAATTCTTAGAACATTTATCCTAATATTAGCAGAAATGTCCTAAAACAAGGGATTTTTATTATTATAACATAAAATGGATAAGTAAAAAATAAACATTTTGTGAATTTTTTAGGATTGAGAAAATAAGACCTCAAAAATAGCTTAAAATATAGACTTTTTTACATTTCACATTTTATCTGCACTTTTCTATTCTCACATTTTTCTAAAACGTTCATAGCGATGTTTCACTAACTGTTCTGATTCCATATAGCGATATTTCTCTATAAATTCTTTTATTCCCTGTTTTAAATAAGCACAGAGGCTATCTATATTCTCTTCTGATGCTTCTATGGGTTCTCTGACAATTTTTTCTATTATCCCTAATTTCCATAAATCCTGCGCTGTAATTCTCATCACCTGTGCCGCTTCTTGTGCTCTTTTATTATCTTTCCATAAAATAGAAGCAAAACCTTCCGGAGATAATACAGAATAAGTAGCATTTTCCATCATCCAAACTTCATTTGCTACTGCCAATGCTAATGCTCCGCCACTTCCTCCCTCTCCTATTAAAATACTCAAAACTGGAACACTGAGTGATACCATTTCAAATAGATTCCTAGCGATTGCTTCTCCTTGTCCCCTCTCTTCTGCTTCCATTCCACAAGCAGCTCCTGCTGTATCCACAAAACAAATAATAGGGCGGTTAAATTTCTCTGCCTGTTTCATCAGACGCAATGCTTTTCGATAGCCTTCTGGATTAGACATTCCGAAATTTCGTTCTATGTTTTCTTTGATACTTCTTCCCTTCTGCTGTCCTATCACTGTTACAGGAATTCCTCCTATCAATGCTACCCCCACAATCATCGCTCTGTCTTCTCCATAGACTCTATCCCCATGTAATTCAATAAATCCTTTAAAAATCCGCTTGATATAATCAAATGACGTGGGTCTTTTTGTATTTCGAGAGCGTTTCACTCTCTCCCAAGGTTCTATCTGCTTTTCTTTTCTCTGAGCTATCACCTTTTCTAGTTCTCTATCCCTATCTTTTAATAAAATAGTATCCCTTCCCATATGAATCGGTTTTTCTACTTTTTTATGATAACGAAGCAATCTGCCAAGTGTTTCCTTTAAGGAATTGCGCTCCACGATTTTATCCACGAATCCATGTTCTAATAAAAATTCTGACCTTTGGAAGCCCTCTGGCAATTTCCGTCCAATCGTCTGTTCTATCACTCTTGGTCCTGCAAAACCAATTAAAGCATTTGGTTCTGCTAAGATAATATCTCCCAGCATCGCAAAACTCGCGGTAACTCCTCCTGTTGTTGGGTCAGTTAATACAGTAATATACAAAAGTCCTGCATCACTATGGCATTTCAAAGCTGCGGAAGTCTTTGCCATCTGCATTAAAGATATAATACCCTCTTGCATTCTAGCTCCGCCACTCGCAGTAAATAAAATCACTGGTAACTTTTCTTTTGTAGCACGTTCCACTGCTCTTGTGATCTTCTCTCCCACATTTCTTCCCATACTGGACATAAGGAATCTGGAATCACAGACACCCACTACACAAGGCTGTCCAAAAATAAACATCTTTCCTGTCACTACTGCTTCTGAAAGTCCTGTCTTTTCCTGCGCCTCTTTTAGTTTTTCTGGATACCCGGGAAAGTCTAATGGATTTAGAATCGGCATCTTTTCATCCCATTCTTCAAATGTATATATATCTGCTATCATTTCTATTCTCTCTCTGGCATCCATGCGAAAATAAAAACCACACTTAGGACAGATATTGTGATTCTCGATAAAATCTTCCTTATAGATCATTTGACTGCAATGACTACATTTGATCCACAATCCTTTTGGAATAGAAGGCACATTTTCCTTCTCAGAATCCTCTTTAGAAATATGGGTATTTTTTTTAAACATATCCTTTAACATTCGTTACTCCTTATTTAACCTTTCTGGGCAAGAAGCCTCCAATATCTAAGTTTTAGAGCGCAGGCAGATAGCAATACGGATAGGCAACTAGAAACATGTCACACCCCATCATCTCGTCATAATCACATCAAAATCATACTCATTTAAAATATTTCTGTATAAAGCTGGTATCAATATCTCCCATTAAAAATGCCTGCTTTTGAAGAATTTCATATTGAAAGTCTAAATTTGTTTCAATTCCTTCTATCACCAATTCCCCTAATGCACTGCACATTTTCTTAATAGCACTTGCTCTATCCATATCATGTACAATCACTTTTGCTATCATAGAATCATAAAACGGAGAGATCTCACATCCGGGATATAATGCCGTATCCACTCGAATCCCTTTTCCACCCGGCAAATGCAGATTTCTCACAACTCCCGGTGTCAACGCATTGATTCTACATTCCACTGCATGACCTCGAATCATAACCTCTTCTTGTTTTAATTTCAGCGGCTCTCCTGCCGCAATTTTAATCTGTTCTTTTATTAAATCAATATCTGTGACCATTTCTGTCACAGGATGTTCTACTTGAATCCTAGTATTCATCTCCATAAAGTAAAACTTTTTATCTTGGTCATATAAAAATTCAACTGTTCCAGTATTTTCATAGTGAACTGCCTTTGCAACTAAAACGGCTGTTTCCCCCATCTGTTTTCTTATCTTTTCTTCTAATACCATACAAGGAGCTTCTTCTAACACTTTTTGATGATGTTTTTGAATAGAACAATCTCTTTCTCCTAAAGAAATAACATTTCCCTGTTTATCCGCTAAAATCTGAACCTCAATATGGCGTGGTTCTCTGATATAGCGTTCCAAGTACATACTATTATCCCCAAATCCTTTTTCTGCTTCTTTTTGAGCGGTTTGAAAATTTAAGATAAAGTCTTCCTCTCTCTCCACAATCCTCATACCTTTGCCCCCACCGCCGAAAGCTGCTTTTATCATAATAGGATATCCGATTTCTTCTGCCATTTTTTTCGCTTCTTCCACTTCATAAACAGCTTCTTTTGTTCCGGGCACAATCGGGATACCTGCTTCCTCCATCGTCTTTCTCGCCTCAGATTTATTTCCTATATGCGCTATCATTTCCGAAGATGGTCCGATAAAAACAATATTACATTTCTCACACATCTTCACAAATTTTGTATTTTCAGATAAAAACCCATATCCGGGATGAATCGCCTCTGCTTTAGAAGCTATCGTCGCACTGATGATTCTCTCCATATTCAAATAACTATCTGCACTAGATGCCTGTCCTATACAAATACTCTCATCTGCTAACTGTGTATGCAGTGCTTCCTTATCCGCCTGTGAATAAACAGCGACCGTTTTAATTCCCATCTCTCTACAAGCTCGAATAATGCGAACTGCAATTTCCCCCCTGTTCGCAATTAATATTTTCTGAAACATAATTTACTCCTATTTTACCGCAAATGTCAATTCTGCGCAAGCTGCTATTTTTCCGTCCACTGTCGCTACCGCTTTTCCTACACCTACAGAACCTTTTCTCTTAATAATTTCTACTTCCAGTTTTAACATATCTCCCGGCACTACCTGTTGTCTAAATTTCGCCGAATGAATCCCTCCAAGATACGCTGTTTTTCCTTTATTCTCTTCTACATTTAGAATAGCAACCGCTCCTACCTGTGCTAACGCCTCTATAATAAGAACTCCCGGCATCACTGGCTGATCTGGAAAATGTCCTTTAAAAAAATATTCATCATAAGTGACCGCTTTATATCCAACTGCCCCCTCTCCCGGTTTTAATTCCTCAATTTTATCAATCAATAAAAAAGGATGTCTATGAGGAATGATTTTCTCAATTTCTTTAATCCCAAGCATACTTTTATTCTCCATTCTCACTTATTTTGTTTCAATCCACACTCCATAATTTCACAAAGTGTATTATCTTATAAAATGCGAAATAACACTTGTCCATATTCCACCATCTGTTCATTCTCCACTAAAATAGCCTCAACAATACCATCTTTTTCCGCTTCAACCTCATTCATCAATTTCATCGCTTCAATCAGCCCTAAAACTTGCCCTTTTTTCACCGAATCCCCTACTTTTACAAATGGTTCTTTTTCTGGAGAAGAAGCACGATAAAAAATTCCCACTAAAGGAGATTTTATTTCTTCTCCCTTGCTTTGCGGTTTTTCATTATCTTCTTTCTTTTCTGTCCATTCCTTCTCTTCTGCTTTTAATTCCTGTTTTCTTTCCTGATTCTGTACTACATCTTTCACTTCTGTTTTAACAGATGAATCTAAAGCTTGTTCTCTTTTCTTTTCTAAAGTCAATTTCATCTCCTCTGTTTCTAGTGAAAAATGAGTTAATTCTGAATCGGAAACTGCCTTTATTAAAGTGAGCATATTTTCTAATTCCATAAAACTTCTCCTTTATCTCTCTATTTCCATCAATAACAGACCTGTCACATATATCTACACAAATATTTGATGATTGTTGCCCTTCCAATATTTCGACCAGAGGGGAACGCTGCGGCAAGGACGTATTCCAACGAAGCCGCGCTTTCGCTCCGTTCCGGACGTAACGGACACTAAATTCTCGGCGCGTGA
>CANRVK010000216.1 GCA_947643285.1 uncultured Eubacteriaceae bacterium | reverse complement strand
GAACTGCTCATTAAGTACCAACGTCTTCCAAGGGGCTTCTTTTGGAATAGGTCTTCCCCACAAGCTACTTTCTTGGCTCTTCAACACAAAGTAATTTATCCTTCGACCATATTAGAAAAAAATTTAGTTATTTATATATCTCTCTAAAAATAAACGGAATCACTACCACCTAAAGTCGGCAGGTTCGATATGCCGCTAAAGCAACCTAAAGTTTCCTTTCTAAAAGATGTGTTTTTTTTCTGTATTTGAAGTTATAGTTAATCTAAAGGTTTCACTTGAAAATGAGAACTTTAATTTCATTATGCAGACAATAAATTTCCATTTATAAGAATATATGGGAAGTATAGCTTTTATCCTAGAACAGCCAACCAACAGCGAAGGCAAAAATCTATTCCGAAAGAAGCCCCTTGGAAGACGTTGGTACTTAATGAGCAAACCCGCAAGAAGCGGGATTTGCGAATTTAGTACCACTACGTCTGGAACGGAGCGGGAGCGCGGCTTCGTTGGAATAGACTTTTGCCACAGCGTCCCCTTGCCAAAATGTGCTCTAAACAACCTCTATTCCTCAAGCACCTATACTCATGACTTTCCTTTAATAGAAATAAGCTTGTCCCACAGAATATAAACATCTGCGAAACAAGCCCATTTTAATTTTTCTTTTATCTTTTAGTTTGTAATAACCTGTTCTGTTTCTTTATCAAATACATGTAATTTCGTCAAATCAAGAGCTAATTTTACTGTATCTCCGGGTCTTGCTGTAGTACGAGGATTAACTCTCGCGGTGCAGCTAACCTCTTCAATATCAAAGTATAAGAAAACTTCCGCACCGAGCATTTCATATACACGGATTGTAACATCAATGATACTGTCAGGAGAATTGTTAATATAAACTTCTTCATCATGAACATCTTCTGGACGAATTCCTAATATAACTTCTTTTCCTACATATCCGCCTTCTACTAATTTTTTACCTTTTGCATCAGGAACTTTAATAGAGCGCTCGCCGAATACTAATTTCACAGTATTTCCAGTTTTCTCCACTTGTGCAGGAATTAAGTTCATCTGAGGAGAACCAATGAAACCTGCTACGAATAAATTATCTGGAGTATCATATAATCTCTGAGGAGATGCTACTTGTTGTACAATACCATCTTTCATAACTACGATTCTTGTACCAAGTGTCATAGCCTCTGTCTGGTCATGGGTAACGTAAATAACAGTAGTTTCCAATCTCTGATGTAATTTAGAAATTTCAATACGCATCTGCACACGCAATTTTGCATCCAAGTTAGATAAAGGCTCGTCCATCAAGAATACTTTAGGATTACGCACAATAGCACGTCCCATAGCAACACGCTGTCTTTGACCACCAGATAAAGCCTTTGGTTTACGATCTAATAAATGTTCAATACCCAGAATTTTTGCTGCTTCATGTACAGATTTATCAATTTGATCCTTTGGAGTCTTTCTTAACTTAAGACCAAATGCCATATTATCATATACGGTCATATGTGGATATAATGCGTAGTTCTGGAATACCATCGCAATATCTCTGTCCTTTGGTTCTACATCATTCACTCTCTTATCTCCGATAAATAAGTCACCGGAACTGATTTCTTCCAGACCAGCTACCATACGAAGTGTTGTAGACTTACCACAACCAGATGGACCTACGAAAATGATAAACTCTTTATCTTTAATCTCTAAATTAAAATCTTTTACAGCTACAAAGCCATTTGGATATACCTTACATATGTTTTTAAGTGATAAACTTGCCATTCTTTTTTCCTCCTAGAAATTTTAGTATCTGTTATTTATCTCACTAGATACATTTTACACTAATATCAGAAAAAAAACCATAGCCCAATTTACTAAATTTTTTGAATCCTTTTGGTTATTTTGTATACTTGTTGTTTTCAATAAACCCTTCTCCGAACACTTCCCTCACATCACTCACAATTAAAAAGGCTTCTGAATCTATTGTATGAACGATTTCTTTCAACTGTACAATCTCTTTCTTAGAAACAACACAAAACAACACTTTCTTATCCGCTTTGGAATACATTCCTGTCGCTTTCAGTCCTGTAGCCCCACGTTCCATCTCGTCCATAACTATTTGTGCAATTTCCTGATACTTATCAGAAATGATATATGCCAATTTAGAAAATTTTAACCCCTCTATCAAGCTATCTGAAATCTTTGATACTAAAAATATAGAAATAATTGCATATAATGCCTTATTTAGCCCGAATACAAAAGCTCCTAAAATAACAACTGCTCCATCTAATATCTGTAATATCTGCGCAATACTATAATGTTTTAAATAGTGCTGTATCACAGCAGCTAACATATCTGTGCCCCCAGTAGTCGCTCTGGCTAAAAATACCATTCCAATTCCTACTCCTGTAATAACTCCTCCAAAAATAGAAGCTAAAACCATATCTTCTGTCATCAAATGAATTTCTGGCAAAATATAAAGAGCGATTGACATCCACACTGTTGCCACTGCTGTCTTCTTCACAAAATGCCACCCCTTTATTTTAATAGATATCAAAAAAAGTGGCACATTTAATATAATATTAGTAAGCCATAAAGGAATTCCACCTTTTATGATATTTTCTGTCAGCCCTCTCACTACTATAGCGATGCCTGAAACACCACCTGTAACTAAATTAATAGGATCAAAAATGCACTTAATAGCAACTGACATAAGAGTAGTTCCTATTATAATGAGCAGATAATCCGCCCAAACACTTTTTCTAAATTTCGATTTCCAAATTTCCATCTTAATCCTCCATTCTTATTTTTTTAACCTAATAAAAAATCCATCTTTCTCATTTTCAACCTATTATTTTTTCTTCATTTCTTTTTTTCCATTTATTATCTTGTATTCCCATTTTATTCCTGTAAACCCATAAACTACCATAATTTTTTTACAGATATCACAATATTTCACAATATTTCCCTTGCAGTTCATGAATAAAAGGAGTATAATAAGATGTGTCATCATATAATATTGTACATAGTATATGCCAATTTCTATATGACCTATGCTAAATTAGGAGGAATTTATATGAATATGGATATTGCTGCATTACCCGGCTTATTGACAGCACAAGATACCATGAATCAGATAAACACCGCAATTCTCAAGCAAAGTCTTAATACTCTTGAAGATACAGGTGCTAGTATGGTTAAAATGATGGAACAGTCTGTAAACCCTAATGTCGGGCAAAATATTGATGTTTATCTTTAACATCATATCAGAAACTCCTTGCTTTTAAAATAAGTGAGGAAGATGAATTACCAAGAATAAAATTTAACGTCAGTGGTAAGTAAAACAAAAGCGTATTTCCTACTGGCAGAAAGCAATTCATGTTGTATCTAGCACTGACTTGCTTTCTCACTATCCTATTATGAGTAAATTGAAAAAACAAGCAATCAACCAACCAAAGAAATGAAACGTTTAAATGCAAGAAAAAGAGCTTTTGAGCATAACAGTAATGTTATGTTTCAAGAGTTCTTTTTTCAACTTTTAAGTGAGTTTCCGCGGCTTCGTTGGAATATGTCCTTCTCTTACGCGGAAACTCACTTAAAATGTCCCCCTATCAACAACCATCTTTCTAATGGTATAATAGCTTTAATATTCTACTTCAATGGATAAAATAAAAAGAATAAACAAATCCCTATCGCTAATAATAACGGAATATCTAATATCTCAAATATTTTCTTTTTAGATTCTGTATTTTCTTCTAATAAACCTTTTTTATCCTGTCCCTTTAACACCTGCTTGATATGTTCCCATCTTCCACAGCGTTTTGCTAAATATTTATATAGCATAACACCTAATGCCGTAGTTCCTGCTGCCATTAAAATTGCCATAATAACTGACACTATCCAATATCCAGAACTTTCTAATATCGCTTCTGTCACCATATCCATTTCCTGTTCTCCAATCAATTCCAATTCTTCTTCCATATTCTGAAATAAAGGTGAATATGCAAAAATAGTGGAAAGAATTAAGGAGTGTGCATTTACTACAAAATGAAATAAGATAGAAGACCATATTGTTCCTGTGGCTTCAATTAGAAGAGCAAATATCACTCCCAACACAAAGCCGTAAGAAAATTGATTTAAGTTCAAATGAAGTAATCCAAACAATAAACCACTCACAAATGCTGCCTTTAAAATTCCTTTTTCCCGATAGCTGTGAAACAAAATTCCTCGAAATACAAACTCTTCAATTAGACAAGGTAAAATCGCTACTATGAAAAGATTGTAAGCAAATGGATTTCTCATCATATCCATTAACATATCAGAAACATAATTTTCAGACACTTGTGTGGAAAATATATTGAGAATTGACATTAATGGCATACTTAAATATGCTAAAATAATAATAAATAAATAATTGATTGGATGCATAGGTTCATGTTGAATTAATTTTTCTGGTTTTTCTTTTGTAACAGCCAGATACAAAAAAATAGGAATCACGATAAGAATCTCTCCTAAAGTATCTAAAATAACTTCAGGCACAGGATTTTTGAGATTCAAATAGCTGATTCCAAAAGAACCAGCTATATAAAATAAAAGCAGCCCTAAAAACATCCAGTTCACTTTTTTTATTCTGCTCATTTTACTGCGATTGCCTCGATTTCTAAAAGTACATCTTTTGGTAATCTCGCTACTTCTACACAAGATCTTGCCGGAAATGTCCCTGTAAAATGTTTTGCATATACTTCATTTATTTTTGCAAAATCATTCATATCTTTGATAAATACTGTAGTTTTAATCACATTTTCTATGGTTGTGCCAGCCGCTTCCAGAATCGCTTTCATATTACGAATCGCCTGATCCGCCTGTGCTTCTACTCCCTCTGGAATCACTTGTGTTTCTGGATTCACTGGAATCGCTCCTGAAGTATATATCATTCCATTTACTTCTATTGCCTGCGAATATGGTCCGATTGCTGCAGGCGCTTTGTCTGTACTAATTGCCTTTTTCATCTAATTCCTCCTTGGCTATAACTGTTCTATTGTAGTATCAGTTATTTTTATTTTATTTTCTTTTAAAAGCCTTCCTATAGCTCGTTTAAAAGCGTTCTTACTCAAATGAAACTCTTCTCTTAAGCGCTGTGCATCTACGGTTTTATCTGTGAATGGAAACACTCCTTTATATTGTTTTAGTTTCTTTAAAATAATATCACTATCTTCTTCCATCTGTAAATATGCTTTTTTTCTAACGCTTAAATTCAGCCTTCCATCTTCTCGAATACTGCTCACTCTCGCTTCTATTTTATCCCCCACCCGAAATTCTCCATAAAATTCCTTTTCTGGAATCAGTGCGTGATATTTTTTGTCCACCACCACAAATGCACCTATTTCTTTGTGGATTTTATAAATAATGCCTTCCACTTGATCGTTTACTTGATAAGGGGAATGGTCTAATAAAAATTCAGATATTTTCATTGTAGCGCATAATCTTTTACTTTTATCCACATATAAAGCTACTGGATAGCTTTTTCCCTGTAAAACTTTTTCTGTCTGTTCTTTAAAAGGGAGAAATAAATCTTTTTCTAATCCCCAATCTAAAAACGCTCCTATTTTAGCTACTTCTTTTACCGTCAACACAGCTACTTCCCCTAGTGTTATCATGGGTTCTCTCGTTGTAGCAATAAGACGGTCTTCTGAATCACGATAGACAAAGACAGAAATCATATCTCCCACCTTTGTCCCTTCTGGAACTTGTTTTATCGGCAGCAATACCTTTTCCTGTTTATTTATTTCTCCCAGATAAATTCCAAAATCTGTTGTATTTATCACGGTTAATGCCTGCTTTTTTCCTATTTCAATCATAAACTCTCCTTTTGTTTCTATCTTCTCACAAATAATTGCAAAACTCCCCTCATAAATACTGCCCCTTATATCTCCTCACTAAAACCTCATATCTTATCTCAACATTCCCTTTTCAATCAATCATAAAAATAAATCATGAAAGATTATCACAACCTATCCTAAAAATAAAAATCCATTTTCACAACAAAAGTAAAATAGCCAACAAACCAGCGGAGGCAAGGAAGTATTCCAAAAGAAGCCCCTTGGAAGACGTTGGTAC
>CANRVK010000215.1 GCA_947643285.1 uncultured Eubacteriaceae bacterium | reverse complement strand
ATAAAGTTTGTCTGATAAAACAGAACTCTCTCCATTTACTGTTCTTCGCAATATAAATATATAACACTCCTTGTCTTCAATCTGAGATAGGGAAATAAATTGTACACTTATCTTTTCTCCATTTCCACGATTCCCATTTAAGTCTGTCATCATTTCAATGGACACTAAATAATTCTTTAATTTAATTACTGCTGCATCATAAGAAAACTCTCTCTCAATGACACATTCATAATAGTTCTTTACAACACTGCTTGTCATTCCATATTTATCAATTATCATTGCAGAGAAAATAGTATTGCCAATCGGCATATCAATAGGTTCTATATAAGGATATCCATTTTCTTTACTAGGAGCTGTTCCATCTATCGTAAAATATGCTGTCGCTCCCTCTTTCACATTTAATTCTATCTTTTTAGAATATTCATATTTTCCACTCTCTGGAAATATTTCTGGAGGGTCTGGCGCGATTAATTTAATCGTATAAGTTTGTGTTAATTCTTCTCCGGCTAACTGTGCCTCATTGATAGCAACCGCTCTTAAAGTGATAGTTCCCACTTTATCCAGCCGTATGGCATTTGTATATGGGGTACTGTCTTTTGTAGGCTGAGAGCCATCTAATGTATAATAAATAGTCACTCCTTTTTGTTCACTCGTCAATGTAATATCCAAATAGTCATGATATTCCCCGCCCGGCAAATTCACTGTAATCTTTTCCACTCGGTATTCTGATAAAGCCTCTCCGATAGCATTACCCTGGTTTTCCTTTAAAATCCTGTTCATCAAATCTATATTTCCTGTTAGTTCACACGCTTCCATCAACATCTGATAATATTCTACCTGTGGGTCTAAATTCACTACCTCAAGCAATAATTCTACGGTTCGATTATAATCTCCTAATGCCTTATATGCCTTGACAGCAGAAAGCCTTACTTCTATACTTTCTCTATCATAAGAAAGAGCCTGTATATAACATTTTACCGCAGAACCATATTCCTTCTTCTGTAAATATTCTTCTCCTAATTGAAATTGATAACTATAAGAATGGACTTTTTGATATTGTACATATATTCTATAAATGCTAAATCCTAATATGATGACACAAAAACAAACAACACCTATCAGGATTCTCTGTATTTTTTGTCTTTGGTGTTTTTTTTGTATTTCTATTCTTTTTCTCTCTTCTTGCTTTTGTAATTCTTCTTTTTTCTTTTCTTCTTTAAAAGAAGTTTCTATTTCATCTTCAAGCGGATTATATTCTGGAACAATTTGTATAGGAGTTCCACAATATTGACAAAAAATTTCTCCTATATCGACTTCATTCCCGCATTTTTCGCATTTCAACAAAACCACCTCTTATCTCTTCGGGAATTTGTGTTATTCCGAAAAAAATCAAACCACTATACCCATAAATATAACATATCTTAAAATGATCTGCAAGTCAATCCATAATAAGAAAAAACAGCAAGGGCTGCCATATTAAACCTTATTTTTAATAATTATGCAAAATTATCCAATCAAATACATCTTAATCACTAATTTTTGTATAATTATTAAAAATTTCAATTCAATATAACAACCCTATTTATTTTTTATCTCATTTCATATTATCTTCTTCTACTTTATCACTATTTTACTACATTTTTATTTTCTTTTACATCTTTTATACTAAAACTTATTCTGCCCATTTTATCTTTTCCTAAGCAAACTGCTTTTACCATATCTCCTAATGTCAGCACATCTTCCACGCGATCAATTCTCTCTTTACTGATTTTAGAGATATGCACCATTCCTTCTTTTCCCGGAGCAAACTCTAAAAATGCTCCAAATTCTTTTATGCTGATAACTTTTCCTGTCAAAACTTGTCCTTCTTCAAAATCAGCCGCTATCGTTTGAATATAATAAATTGCCCTTTCCATCATCGTTCTATCTGTTCCACATACAGACACAGCCCCTTCATCTGTGATATCAATTTTCACTCCTGTTTCTTCGATGATAGCATTGATATTCTTTCCTCTCTGTCCCACTACATCTCCAATTTTACTTGGATCTATCTGAATCTGAATAATTTTAGGAGCATATTCTCCCACTTCTTTTCTAGGTTCTGCGATAGTAGGCTTCATCACTTCATCTAAAATATATAATCTCGCTTCTCTTGTGCGCGCAATCGCCTCTTCAATAATAGTTCTAGTGAGTCCATGAATCTTGATATCCATTTGAATCGCCGTGATTCCATCTCTTGTACCTGCCACTTTAAAATCCATATCTCCGAAGAAATCTTCCAGCCCTTGAATATCCGTGAGCACGATATAATCATCATCTGTTTCTCCTGTCACCAAACCACATGAAATCCCTGCCACTGGCTTTTTAATCGGAACTCCTGCTGCCATCAAAGACAGAGTAGAAGCACAAATAGATGCCTGTGAAGTAGAACCATTTGATTCAAATGTTTCTGATACTGTACGAATCGCATATGGGAAATTTGCTTCACTCGGCAGTACAGGAACTAAAGCACGTTCTGCTAAAGCGCCATGCCCAATTTCACGGCGTCCCGGTCCTCTTGATACCTTTGTTTCTCCAACCGAATAAGAAGGAAAATTATAATGATGCATATAACGTTTTGAAGTTTCATTTTCATCTAATCCATCTAATTTCTGCGCTTCTGCCAGCGGAGCTAATGTAGTCACCGTACAGATCTGCGTCTGTCCACGGGTAAACATAGCAGAACCATGCACTCTCGGAATAATATCTATCTCAGCCGCCAATGGTCGTATCTGTGTGATCTGTCTTCCATCTGGTCTCTTATGATCTTTTAATATCATTTTACGAACGATCTTCTTTTGATATTGATAAACAGCTTCATCAATAAAACCCAGCCATTCCTCATTTTCTGCAAAAGCCTCTGTCAGTTTCTCCTTAATCTGACGGATATTTTCTTCTCTCACCTGTTTTACATCAGTAAATACTGCCTCTTCCATCTGTTCCGGCGTCACAATTTCCTTTATCGCTGCATCTAATTCTTCTGGCACAATACAACTGATATATTCATGTTTTGGCTTTCCACATTCTTTTACGATCTTTTCAATAAACTCTATCACTTCCTGATTCAGCTTATGAGCCTCAAAAATAGCCTCTATCATAATATTTTCTGGGATTTCATTTGCACCTGCTTCTATCATAATCACTTTTTCTTTCGTAGATGCCACGGTCAACTTTAAATCTGAAATCGCATTTTCCGATGCATTCGGATTAAAAATAAATTTTCCATCTATATAACCAACCTGTGTAGTCGCACAAGGTCCATCAAATGGGATATCAGAAATAGCTGTCGCGATAGCAGAACCCAACATAGCCGTCAATTCTGGAGAACATTCCGGATCAACACTCATCACCATATTGTTGATTGTCACATCATTGCGATAATCTTTAGGAAAAAGCGGTCGCATGGGTCTATCAATCACACGAGAAGTTAAAATAGCATTTTCCGATGCTTTTCCTTCTCTTCTATTAAATCCACCGGGAATTTTTCCAACTGCATATAACTTTTCTTCATATTCCACACTCAAAGGGAAAAAATCCACACCCTCTCTTGGCTTTTCTGATGCAGTCGCAGTAGATAACACTACTGTATCTCCATAATGCATAAATGCTGCTCCATTTGCCTGTGCAGCCACCCTTCCTACATCTACTGTCAGGGTTCTGCCTGCCAATTCCATAGAAAAACTCTTGTACATAAAGTACCTCCTTCAAATTCTCAGAAAAAATTCCCGAAACTACTGAAAAACATATGACTTTCATATGCTTTTCAGTGGTCTCGGATTCCTTCTTTTTCTGAGGTATTTTCTTATTTTTTCTTATAAATCCTTACAAATATAGGGCGGATACACTCCGCCCCATCAGAATTTTATGTCTTATTTTCTGATATTTAACTTTTCAATTAATGCACGGTAGCCCTCAAGATCTGTCTTCTTTAAATAGTCAAGTAAACCTCTTCTCTGACCAACCATCTGAAGAAGTCCTCTTCTAGAATGATGATCCTTTGGATTGTTCTTTAAATGCTCCGTTAATTGTAAAATTCTTTCTGTCAAAATAGCGATCTGAACTTCTGGTGAACCAGTATCACTCGGTGTTCTGCCATATGCCTTTACTAATTCGGCTTTCTTTTCCTTTGAAATCATGTCTGAAATTCCTCCTAATTTTTATAACCCCAATACCAAGTATAGGTTGGAGTATCCTCTTACTGGGTACAGGTTTTTTATAGCTTTTCTATTATATCATAGGGTTTTAGGTTTGTCAAACAGATTTATCAAATTTTAATTCCTTTGTCACAATTTCACCTATAACTCAAAAGGGATCGCTCCGGCAAGTATCTATTCCAACGAAACCGCGCTTTCGCTCCGTTCCAGACGTAACGGTACTAAATTCGCCGTTTCGCTTCTTGCGAAACCGCTCATTAAGTGCCGACGTCTTCCAAGGGGTTTCTTTTGGAATAGATACTTGCCTCCGCTAGGTTGTTGACTGTTCTACTTTATGAAAAAAATTTTTCACGTTTCATTATGTAGGATAAAAATGATGATTTATAGGGTTATAAGATTCTATGTATTTTGTCTTTACAGGAGAAATCATGTTTTGCTAAAAAATAAGACACCATTCCAATGAAGCCTTGCTTTTGTTCTGTTTCAGACGTAATGAATACTAAGTTCTTGGTGTGTATATCATTCATTAGGTGCTGATGTCTTCTAAAAGAGTTTTTGGAATAGTGTCTTGTTTCATTGTTTAAGTTAGTTTTTATTTAGATTAATTAATTAACATTAATCATTTAAAATACGAACACAGCCGATAATATTGCGATAGTACATTTGAGAATATTTTATTCCAGTTCTCGCGCTGCTGGCATGTACAATCTGTCCATTTCCAATATACATACCTACATGTTCTATCTGGGATTCTCCATAAATAATTAAATCACCCGGCTTTAATTCTGAAGTACTTATCTTCTTTCCGAAATTATATTGTGTTGTCGCTGTTCTAGGAATAGAAATACCAAAATGTTGATAGATACATACCCTTCTGTACTGTCCACTAATATCTTTGCCCAGCCATCTAACATTTCTACTACTTCAAATTCTTCTGAATTTCCTAATACTTCTAAAATATCACATTCTGTATTCGGCTCTTGGCGTAAATATAAAGCATCTGCCGTTACCTTCGCTACATTAGCAACCGCTTCCCATGCTTTTTCTAAAGCAGCATCTCCTGTCAAAACATAATCAGCGATCACATAACCTGTAATATCACCTGATTCGATATAATACCAACCATTTTCCTCTGATATAATTTCACAAGCTCCATCTTTTAAAATACGACCTATAATTTCTCCATCTACAGGACTCTTTCTGACATTTAAACTATCCTGTACATTCGCAATTCCTAAATTCGTATATCCCGGAATAGGAGCATATGTTTTTGTTTCTTCTTTCATAGGTTCTTGAATCAGAGAAACTGTACTCGCTGTCACAATAGATACATTCTGTAAAGCCTGTTTACTCGCCATAGAATTTTCTTTATAATATTTCTCTAAAACCATAGAAGCGCCTGCTTCGGCATCTGTTCCTTTTATATTAATAGCATAAGAAAAATCTGTCTTTCCTAAAAATAGTATTGTACCTAATACACATATTCCTACTGCTTTTTTTACTGTATTTCTCATCATTTCCTCCACACTGTATATCAGCTCTTCAAATTTGTTACATAATTGTTACATTTATTACAAGAGTATTATAACAAGATAACAATTCTTTGTCAATAAGTTTTTATCTAAAATTATTCCCTCTACCTCAACCAAAACCCTCAAACCTTCCCCTCACCAAAAACCTTTCCGTTTCCCTTCCAGACTATCAAACTATCCCAATATTATAAACTATTTTAACCTCCCCCCCCCCAAAAAAAATTTTTTAAAACCATTCTAACAAAACAAATTTCATAATTTACAGCAAAATAACAACCAACATGCTTTCCTAAACTCGCCCATACAACAAACTAGCGAGAGAATGGGGGAATACCTATTCCGAAAGAAACCCCTTGGAAGACGTTGGCACTTAATGAGCAGTTCCGCGGGGAAGCGG
>CANRVK010000214.1 GCA_947643285.1 uncultured Eubacteriaceae bacterium | reverse complement strand
GAGATAGAACATGTTACAAAATAGGTTACCTATGTGTTACTGGTGTTACTTATATAACTATTAAGATATAATAATGAAATAATTGGAAAAATTGTCTTGAAGGGGAAAATGATTTATGATAAAATAGTGGCATATTAAGAGATGGGACAAAGATTAGCGGCTTGTGAGAGTATACCGTAGAAATGTAAGTTACCCGATTAAGGGAATTGCCACAGATTAACAAAAAAGCAAGTACCCACTTGTAGTACAGTAGAAATGTGAATTACCCGCTTAAGGGAATTGCCACCTTCGCTTTCATTCTGCACCTCTGTTTTGTCTTTTTCGGTAGAAATGAGAATTGCCCGATTAAGGGAATTGCTACAGGTTTGTATCCCATCATTCTTACAAAATTCGTATTGTGTAGAAATGTAAGTTCCCCGTTTAAGGGAATTGCCACATGATTGCGTACGCTCTTGCTTTTACTTTTGTCCCTGTTGTAGAAAAGAAGCTTCCCCGACTAAGGGAATTACTACATTATGGTTAGACTACATTTTTCCTCTGGAGTCTGTGTGTAGAAATGAAGCTTACCTGACTAAGGGAATTGCTACACCAGAGATATCAATATACACCTCAACCCGGCAAATATGTAGAAATATAAGTTCCCCGACTAAGGAAATTGCCACTGGTACAATAACCTCAGTTTAATAAAATAGTGGCATATTAAGAGATTGTATGGATAGGAATACAATTTTTGAAAAGACAAAGAAAAAATTATAAATAGGCAAAAATCAGAATATTCAGAAAATTATGTGTAAGAATGAGTTTGGAAAGCCTTGAATTTAGCGGCTTTTGAGAGTATACCGTAGAAATGAGAATTGCCCGATTAAGGGAATTGATACTCTTCTTTCCGTACCAGCAAATAGGCGTCTTCAAAATTCCATCCGCTGCATGTGGTAGAAATGAGAATTACCCGATTAAGGGAATTGTCATGTTATTCAACTAGAATAAAAAAAAGAGCTTACTGCTTTTGCAGTAGGCTTTTTTCAGCTTCTATCTATATTCCAATACTGGAAATTAATGGTAAAAATTTCGTAGAAAAGAACATACGTTCTAAAAGAATGGGTGTTCTTTATTTTTTGAAAAAAGTTGGAGAAATTTTGAAAAAGGGGTTGACTTTCTGGAACGCATATAATAAAATATATTTGTGGAACACAGAAAGTGAGGTGAAAAAGATGAGTCCACGTACAGGTAGACCAAAAGCAGAAAATCCTAAAAATATTGATGTTAAAGTAAGATTTGATGAAATAAGACATAAACAGCTATTAGATTATTGCCAAAAAAATAATCTCACTAGAACAGAAGCAATAAGAAAAGGGATAGATTTGCTTTTAGAGCAAGAAAAAAAATAGAAGTTGCCCACCGACCAAAGTTTGCAACTTCTATTACACACAGATACTAGAAAGTACTGATAAATCTAATTATATCTTACTTTCTGTATCATTTCAAGAACAAATCCAGAAAAATTAGAACATTGAAAATCAAATAAGAAAGGTAAGGTATTTCTATGCAGAAACAGATCGAGCAAACATTAACCAGTTTAGAAGTCGCAGAGATGATAGGAAAAGAACATAAAAATTTATTAGCAGACATTAGGGGTTATATCAAGGAATTAGGAGAGCTGAAAATTCAGCTTACCAATTCTATAGAAATTGAGCCAACAGATTTTTTTCAAGAAAGCACATACCGAACAGGACAAAATAAAATATTACCCTGCTTTCAGGTTACTAGAAAAGGTTGCGAATTTGTCGCTCATAAATTAACTGGAATAAAGGGAACAGAGTTCACAGCAAAGTATATCAACCGTTTTCATGATATGGAAGAGATGATCAAAGAAAAGGAAAGTAGGAAAAAAACAATCTCTTTGAAAGAACAACTGGAAGCCGCTGCCTTCGTCGCTGAAGATTTACACGTCCCACAGAGCAACAAAATCATGATGTTCCGTAAAGTGTGTGAAAATAACCACATAAACAGCAATTTTCTTCCTGTTTATTCGGAAGGTGAAGACAGAGAAGCAAAGCCAGCCACGGAACTATTAGAGAAATTCCAGTGTGGGGTAAGCACAAGGAAATTTAATGAGTGGATGATAGAGGCAGGGTACTTAGAGGAAAGGGAAAGAACATCGAGTAGCAGCAAAACAGGAAAGAAGAAATTTAAGGCATTAACGGAAAAGGGATTAAGATATGGGAAGAATTTGACCTGTGAAAAGAACACGAAAGAAACACAACCCTATTATTATGTAGACACCTTCCTAGAGCTTTATCACCTTGTGATGCAGGAGGTGGCATGATGGACGCGAAACTATTAGATTTAAGTGAGTTACTCTACCAAATCCAAGACATGCAGGCAAAGATAAACCTTCAAATCACAGACCTAAAACAAGATTACTTTTGCTACACAGAACCAAACGTAGGACTTTATGAGAGAGCCAAGCTAAATTGTAGCATAGCCGAGGATTACAGTAATAACATTGCCTATGCGATAGATGAGGCAAGAGAAGCGATAGAAGAGCTTATCAAAGAGAGTGCAGACAGGCAGAAGGTAAGCGCATAAAATCTAAACTTCTGGGGGCGTTGCGATAAGTGACGCCCTCTTCTAACAAATTTATTTTTTCAAATTTTATCCATCTTTTTTTTGTATATATTGACGAAAATTTTAAGAAATTACGGTACAAACGTATTGATTTATGGTATGAAAAAATATGTACTTGTGCAATTTCTACAAAAATTTGCCATTTATTTCCATAATATCCCAATACAGGAAAAAACTGGGGTTTTACAGATGAAAAAAAGATTGTATAATAATGGTATCGACAGTTTTTTTGACAAAGTGACTTTTTACTATATTATTTTCTACAATAAACACATTTTTGACACACTTATCTAAAATCTACAAAATAAAAAGGCGTAAATTGATTGAAATGTCAAAAGAATGTTGAAAAATGACAGGTTTTTTACTTGAAATATTTAAAAATTGTATTAAAATATCAAATGAAAATAAATTTTTAAAAGAAAGAAGGGAGAATAAAAATGAGAATGTATGTTTTTAAAATGTAAAAAGAGGTACTAAAATATGCAGGAAAAAATCGACAGAAAAAAATATATGGAGGGGAAAGCATGAATTATAAAAAGAAAATCATTGAACTGATAGAAAAAATTGAAAGTGAGTACATATTAAAGAAAATATATACATTTATTAAAGTATGGAGTGAACAAAGATAAAATAGTAAAAGAGAAACGGGGAATTAATCTTCCCCGTCTTTTTTTGTAAATCTTTCTATGAAGCTCCAAAATAATTTTTTGTCTTTATCAGACAGTTTCCAGTAGTCTAGTATTGCCTTCCTTGCCTTTGGATCATTCTGGTCTATCCTTGCAGCAACTTGAGTAAATTCATCTAAATCATTAGAATACATAGCTCCTGTTTCATATCGTAACCAATCTTCATTAATATTAAATTCCCTACAAATATCAGATATTGTTCTATCAGAAACATTTTTCTTACCAGCTTCTACTTGATTTATAAAATTTCTTGATAAACCAATTCTTTCAGCGAATTTTTCTTGACTTAAACCAACATCTTTTCTTATTTTAATAATTCTGTTAATCATTATATTCCTCCTTTTCTTATATTATATATTAAATATGTTTACAAGTCAACAAAATAATATTGACATATGTTTACTTATGTGCTATTATATGTTTACAAGGAAACATATAATAAAGAAAGAGGTGTTTACTATGATAGGAAAATTAACGAATACAGATATTAAAGATGGAGAAAAAATTTCTTTTATTTTTGCTAATTTATCTGAAGAAAGCAAATTAATGGCGATTGTTTATCTATCAGCTCTTAGAGACAAAGAAATTGCAGATGGTACAGATGATACAAATTCAACAAAACTAGCTTAGTAAGGAGCATGAAATATGAAGTTAATACAAATTGTTACAGAGAAAAAAGGTATTCCAATTACAACAAGCAGAATGGTAGCAGGGAAGTTTGAAAAGCAACATAAAGATGTATTGGAATCAATCAGAAATCTCACGGCGGAAAAATCCGCCGCCAAATTCTTTTATGAAGCAACATACAAAAGTAGAGGAAAAGAATATCCCATATATGAAATGGATAGAGATGGATTTTCTTTACTTGTTATGGGATTTACAGGAGAAAAGGCATTACAATGGAAAATTAAATATATAGAAGCTTTTAACGCAATGGAAGAGTTCATCAAATCCTTGGAAGCAGCGAAACTAGAGTTTCCAGCTTTTACCGCTGCCATCATGGAAGCACATGAAGAACCAAAGAATTATCATTTTAGCAATGAAATCAATATGATAAATCGGATTGTGCTGGGAGTAGACGAGAAGCATTTTAAAGAGCAGAGGGGGATAGACAAGAATATAAAGTCGATAAGACCGTACTTGGAATCAGAGGAGATAAAAGCGATAGAGGAATTACAACGAGCCGACATAGGGTTAATGGTAGCAGGGTTAGAGTATGAGCAGAGGAAAGAGATACTGGAAGGACATTATAGTAAAAGATTTTTGCAGGTAGCAGGTTAGAGAAGAGAGGTGAGAAAGGATGACAGAAGAGAAGATAAAAAATATCTTAAAAGCAATGGAAGGAATTACTTACCTGGAGTGGAAGAAAATTCAAGATTGTATAGAAAAAAGTTTCCAATCAGAGGTTCGCAGTCTGAAAAATAAAATTCAGATTGCTACCCCTGAAGAAATCATAGAAAAATATCAAAGGGATTATCGCTTATTCTGAAACGATTTGAATGAAAATGGGATTGATACGGTAATCCTTGCCAAGATAATGAATGTGAACATAGTCAAGCTGATAATAGGTGTTTTCTTCCTGACGCTTGGAAGGGGAATAAATTTCAGCACCTTCCTCGTACCATTGATATGGACTGGTGTTAGGATTTCCTATAGAACATAACGGATCATCATTTAGGCAAACCCAATTACCTGCTAAGCAGGCATAAATTTTTTGCATGACAGACAATCTCCTTTCCAAAGTACTAGGCTTGGCAGAGCCAGTACTTACAGTATAGGAGAAAAAGGAAAAACAAACAAGTGACATTTATCGACAAAGAAAGGAGGAAACAAGATGCAAATAGATAGAAAAAAATTAGTATGTGCGATGATAGATGCAGAATTAAGCACAAAAGAACTAGCAAAAAGGTCAGGAGTATCAAGACAGACAATATCATATATAAAAAACGGAAAAACGTGTGCAGAAGAAACGGTAGAAAAAATAGCGGATGCATTAAAGATGGAAAAATCTAGTTTATTAAAAGAGGGGTAAGAAGATTCTAGAAAGGAGAAGGGTATGAAAGAATTAGTAACCATTAGAAAAGATAAGATAGTATGTAATAGTTTACAGGTAGCAGAGAAGTTTGGAAAACGGCATCAAGAAGTGCTGTATGCGATCGAAGGCAGAGCGTGTTCCTGTAAAGGTAAAGGGTGCAAAAAATGTAATGGGCGTGGTTATCAACAGTTAGGTTTATTACAAGAAGATTTAGAGATAAGCACAAAATCGCACTTATCTAAAATGTTTGAAAAATCTTCTTATAAAGATAATGGCGGAAGAAAGCGACCCATGTATTATATGACACGAGATGGATTTACGCTTCTTGCTATGGGCTTTACTGGAGAAAAGGCGTTAAAATGGAAAATTCAATATATTCAAGCTTTTAATACAATGGAAGAAATGCTGAAAGAACGCAATACACAGTTGTGGATTGAGCAGAGAACACAAGGAAAGCTGGTAAGAAATGCGGAAACAGACATAATCAAACAGCTTATCCTGTATGCGAAGGAGCAAGGTAGTACACACGCAGATATGCTTTATATGACTTATTCTAAACTTGCCAATAAAATGACAAGAATTTCAGATAGGGATTTAGCAACATTCCAACAGTTAAATGAACTTTCTTTTATTGAAAATATTATCCTTAATCAGATTCGTGTTGGTATGGAAAATAATTTACATTATAAAGAAATTTATAAGGCATGTAAAAAGAGAATAGAACAGTTTAAAGAAGTGGCTTATTTAATAGCAGGATAGAAAGCGAGGAGAAAGATATGATAGAGAATAAAAA
>CANRVK010000213.1 GCA_947643285.1 uncultured Eubacteriaceae bacterium | reverse complement strand
CTCATTAAGTGCCGACGTCTTCCAAGGGGCTTCTTTTGGAATACTTCCTTGCCTTTGCTAGTTTGTTGGCTATTCTAAAAGTGTGCAATAACATAAGCTTTTTTGATACCTAAAATTTTTATTGGAGTTCAGAAAGTAATTCTTGACGTATTGTAAGAATATTAGTAAAAGTCAATTTTTTTCCTTTTTTTGCTAATCTTAATATTTTTCTTGCTTTCGCATTTAATTCTCTTTTTAAATCGTTAGGTATATGTACAGGGATTTGAGAATCAATATAAAAATATTGATTTAATACATATTTGCAAGTTATAGGACACATATTTTGCAAAAGAAAGGCATTAAATTCTCCTTTTAAATAACCAAAGCTTATAGTATCACACATATTATATTTTTCCATACTTTTATTATATTCATCTAAGTATTTATCCGTTTGTGATGAAACAGGTATCATCCAAAATATCTGCTTTTCATCATCATCTTGAAATGAATAGTAACAAGGACGATTATGCACTTCACCATTAATAATTTCTTTGTTTGTCATTAGTTTTTCTTTATTAAATTTATTATAATATTCATCTGAAATAAAATAAAAATATCCTTTTTCCATTTTTCTCCTTTGATATAAAAATATCCCACTATTAAAGTGGGATATTTTTATTTAAATCTTAACCTTTTATTAGCCGCTGCTAAGTCGCGGAAAATATTTAAACCTTAACCTTTTATTAGTCGCTGCTAAGTCGCGAGAAAAAGAAATCTTTCGATTTCTTGTTTTTATTATATACAATTATAATGAAAATAACCATAGGAAAAATGTACAAAATATAAAGAGAATATATAGATATATTTACCAACTAAACATAACGCTATCATAAATAATAAACTGTTCTTAACAATAACTCTAAAGCCCCATACAGTCAAGTATGTATAGGGCTTTTGGTTATTCTTTTTATTTAGATTAAAATCTTTTATTTTGCCTATTAATTTTTTAGGTTCATAATCTAAGATTAACTTTCCATCTGGCGACCCAAAAATCCGGCTGCTACGCTCGCTATTTTTTGTTCTGCCTCTCCTATTTGTGCTTTTTCTTCTTTACTCAATATGGCTACTGCTCCTATTACATCTCCTTCACAAATAATTGGCTGTATTACTTGAGATGTAAATTCTTCGGTTTGACTGCTTATAATTGGCATCATGCTTCTGCTATCTTTTGCTATATGCATTTCTCTTTCATTCATTAAATTTTCTAACTGTTTACTGATAGCTCTATCTAACATCTCTTTTTTGGCAACTCCTGTTGCTGCAATCACTTGATCTCTATCTGTAATACAAACAATGTGACCTGTGGACTGTGCCATACTATCGGCATATTGTTTGGCGAATAAACTGAGTTCTCCAATAGGGGAATACTTTTTTAAAATAATTTCTCCTTCCCTATCAGTAAAAATTTCTAAAGGATCTCCCTCTCTAATCCGAAGTGTTCTTCTAATCTCCTTTGGCACTACAACTCTTCCTAAATCATCTATACGTCTTACAATTCCAGTAGCTTTCATTCTTGTTCTCCTCCATTTTAACATGTTCAAATTTGTGTCTTGTTTCTATTGTTTGTCAAATGGAGAAAATTATTCCATGTTTTTATATTATTTTTAAAATTTTTTTTAAATTTTTTATGAATCTAATGCTTCTAAATAGGATAAAATAATATTCACTGTCGCTTTTATTCCAATTTTTCCACTGTCTAAACATAGATCATAATTTTGAGCTCTTCCCCATGTACTTCCTGTATAATATTGATAATAATCTTTTCGCTTTCTGTCTATCTCTCGAATTCTGCTTTCCATTTTCTCTGAATCCATCTCGGATTCTATAGTAAGAAGACGCTCTATTCTTTTATTCATTCCTGCATAGATAAAGAGATTAATGCTATCCTCTAAAACCCTATCCGCACAACGCCCTACAATCACACAAGGCTCTTGCGCTGCCAATTTACGGATAATTCTAGATTGTTCTAAAAATACCTGATCTGACATAGGAATTTCATAAACAGCAGAAAATGGGGTATATGATTTATTCTTCGACTGAATAATCATCTCATCATGATTTTCTATAAAATCCTCCGATAAATTACTATTTTCCGATGCTAAAGATATAATCTCCTTATCATAAAAAGGAATATTTAACCTCTTCGCTAAACGGCTTCCTATCTCTCTTCCTCCGCTGCCAAATTCTCGGCTGATCGTGATAACATGTTTCATAAAAACCTCCTTATCCATATGTCATAGTATCATCATTCGTTACATTTTTATTCTGAACCTCTCATGACTAAAATCATAAGATTATTGACTCCAAAATCTATAGCTAGTACACTTTCTTTCCTTAAAATTACTTTGAACTTCTTTTTCTTCATAAATATATTAAACTTCAAAGAACCCAGCATTTACTTTGAAATGATTCTTATTTCTTTCATCTTCTTATCAGCCAGTTTAGGTTCTTTTCTGATAATTATAACGCATTTTGTTAGAAACATCAATATTTTGAAAAACTAATTATTGTAACAATTTTTTTCACAAAACAGAACAGCCAACAAAGTAGCTCTGGGAAGGCATCATTCCAAAAGAAGCCCCTTGAAAGATGTCGGTACTTAATAAGCAAACCCGCAAGAAGCGGGATTTGCGAATTTAGTACCGCGTAGTCTTACACGGAGCGAAAGCGCGGCTTCGTTGGAATGATGCCTTCCCAGAGCGGAAACTCCCTCTTAACAGACAAATAACACCACCATTCCAAAACTTATAAATAACTTTTAAATAGTTCCTCATTTAAATGAAAATAATTTCGATTCACTTCCAGTAAACCATCTTTTTTCATTTTACTCAATTCATTAGAAAGAGCACTGCGATCTACACTTAAATAATCTGCTAATTGTTGTCGATTATATGGAATAGTAAACTCATAACTTCCCTGACATGTTGCCTGAAAAGATAAATAAGAGAGCAAACGCCCTCGAATAGACTTTGATGAAGTGTGAAAGATACGACGGGATAAATTCAAATTTTTTTGAGCAAAAATCATCAACAAATTACGAATCAACCGATTATGATATTCACAAGCATTAGAACAGGTTTGAATCAATCGGTTCATATTTAAAAATAAAATCTCTGTTGTTTCCGCTGCTACCACACTTACCATTAGAGGTTCTTTTGCAACACAAGCATAAGTTTCCCCAAAAACTGCTCCCGGTTCAATATGATCTAATACACTTTTATTCCCCCATAAATCATCATTTTCCACATACACACTTCCTGAAAGCACCACCCCCATAGACTGCACACTCTCTCCCGCATGATAAATCATCTCTCTTTTTGCAAATCTTTTTTTCTCTGCTCTCAAACATTTTAACATCATCTGAATCTCTTCTATTGTAGAACCTTGAAATAAAGCTGTTTCAGTTAAAAAAAAATAATGATCCATTTCTGCTCCTTTGTTGTTATAACAACATACAATTTTTTCTCATTTTATTATACTACAAACATGAAGTCAAGAAAAAATAATTACTCCATTCTATATATCAAAATACTATGAGAGGAGAAAAAATAATGTATATCAAAAATATAGAACACGAAAAAACACTTTTATTAGCTGATTTAGTATCTATCCAGCCGGGTCAAATTGTCAGTAAAACTCTGACACAAAATTCAGCCGTCAGTATAACACTATTTGCCTTTGCAAAAGGTGAAGAAATCAGTTCTCATAATTCTCATGGAGATGCTATGGTTGTCGTATTAGAAGGAACAGGGCAATTCACGATAGATGGTGTTGTCTATGAATGTAAAGCAGGAGAAACCTTAATTATGCCTGCAAAAAAGCCTCATTCCGTTTATGCTAAAGAAAATTTTAAAATGATGTTAACTGTTATCTTCCCTATAGAAAAAGCATAAAGTAAAAAAGGAGAATGTATTTATGGAAAACAACATGTTTTGCTTTCAATGTGAACAGACTGCTGGCTGTTCTGGTTGTTCTGGTAAAGTAGGAGTCTGTGGGAAATCTGCTTCTATTGCAGCATTACAAGACAAGCTTACAGGCGCTTTAATCGATCTAGCATGTATCTGCTCAGATAATTTTAGAACAGAGCAAATAAATCGCTTAATTTTAGAAGGTCTGTTTACAACTGTTACAAATGTGAACTTTCATGCTGAAACTTTAAACGCCCTTATTGAACGAGTAAATCATGAAAAAATAAAAATACTATCCACTCAAGATAATTTTAAACATGAAGATATTAAAAATTATGATATTTCTTCTTTGTGGAGTTCCAATGAAGATATCCGTTCTTTAAAATCCCTCCTGTTATTCAGTATTCGTGGTATGGCAGCTTATGCCTATCATGCTATGGTATTAGGCTATCAAAACGAAGAAGTGAATCAATTTTTTTATAAAGCTCTTTCCACCCTGCCAAAAGATAAAAATATAGAAGAACTGCTTCCCCTTGTTTTAGAATCTGGTAAAGTAAATCTCAGTTGTATGGAATTACTGGATCGTGCTAATACAGAAACTTTTGGCACACCTGTCCCTACTGAAGTGCCGCTGATGGTAGAAAAAGGTCCTTTTATTGTCATCACTGGTCATGACCTCTATGACTTAAAATTATTATTAGAACAGACAAAAGGAAAAGGAATTAATATCTATACCCATGGCGAAATGTTGCCAGCTCATGCTTATCCAGAATTAAAAAAATATTCTCATCTCAAAGGTAATTTTGGCACAGCATGGCAAAATCAACAAAAGGAATTTGCAAATCTTCCTGCACCTATTCTATTCACCACAAACTGTTTAATGCCTGTAAAACAAAGCTACGCCGATCGCGTATTTACTACAGAAGTAGTTTCTTATCCTGAAATAACACATATAGGGGAAAATAAAGACTTCACCCCTGTCATTGAAAAAGCACTTGATTTAGGAGGTTTTTCTGAAGATATTCCATTCACTGGCATAAATGGCGGAAGTACTGTTATGACAGGATTTGGGCATGGAACAGTACTCAATGCAGCAGATCAAGTAATAGAAGCTGTCAAAACAGGAGCGATTCGCCACTTTTTTCTTGTTGGCGGCTGTGACGGAGCTCGTCCGGGCAGAAATTATTATACCGAATTTGTCAAACAAACTCCAAAAGATACTGTTATCTTGACATTAGCCTGCGGCAAATATCGATTCCATGATTTAGATCTTGGCACTATTGGAGATCTTCCTCGTCTTATGGACATGGGACAATGTAACGATGCATATAGTGCTATTAAAGTTGCTATTGCACTATCTGAAGCATTTGAATGTGATATCAATGAACTTCCACTTTCTATGATATTATCTTGGTATGAACAAAAAGCTGTCTGCATACTGCTGACTCTGCTTTATCTTGGTATCAAAAATATTCGCTTAGGTCCTACATTGCCCGCATTTATTTCTCCAAATATACTAAATTTTCTCGTAGAAAACTTTCAGATCGCCCCTATCAGCACACCAGAAGAAGATTTAAAAGCAATTTTAGGGAATAAAGTAACTCCAAATAGAAAATAAGAACTGATAACCTCTTGAAAGAACTAACACCTAAAAATTTACTATCCATTAAACTTTCACAAAGCAAAAATGTATCACTATTTATCTCCTATCCACTATAAACTATTTTAGGTGATTACAAAACTCAAAAAGGGGGACGCTCCGGCAAGGACGTATATCCAACGAAGCCGCGCTCTCGCTCCGTTCCAGACGTAGCGGTACTAAGCGCACAGCCCATAAAGGGCTGTTTGCTAAGTGCCGACGTCTTCCAAGGGGCTTCTTTTGGAATACGTCCTTGCCTCCGCTGATTGATTGGCTATTCTACCTTTTGAAAAAAGAATGTTACGATAACTTGTGAGATTTCAGGGAAAAGATACGCGGAAGTAATTTTCAAAAAGGTTAGTATTGATATGGTTTTTAGGGTTTTGCAATTATCTAATAAGCTATTTATTCTATTATTTCTATTATTATTGTAAGGTGTGGTATTTCGAGGTGCAGCAGCTTCTGCTTCCGGCAAATGCAGTCGAAATAGAAAGTGGAGAATTTCACAAATTGGAATAATCAACAAACTAGCGAAGGGAAGGAAGTATTCCATAAGAAGCCCCTTGGAAGACGTTGGTACTTAATGAGCAGTT
>CANRVK010000212.1 GCA_947643285.1 uncultured Eubacteriaceae bacterium | reverse complement strand
TTACGAGGTCGATGAAGCAGGAAGCCCATTGGCTTTAGACAATGGGTAGTTCACTTTCAGACATCTAAAGATGTAATTTTCTATAGGATAAAAGAAAAAGGATGGCATAAAAAATGGCATCCTTCTTTCAGAATATAGAGATATTCTGAGAAAAAGAAAATTGGAAAGCAGAATTTAGAGAGAAAAATCAGGAAAAGAAGTCGTGTACATTCTCTGTTTGAGAAAAAGCAGGCGGAACAGGAGCAGGAACATGATAGTAGGGAAAGTGGTAGGAAGCGTAATCGCAACCAGAAAAAATGAATATTTAGTAGGAAATAAATTTATGATAGTAGAACCTTTAGAGGGAATGAAAAGTGAAAACAAAAGAATGGTTGCTATTGATAATGTAGGGGCTGGAATAGGAGAGATTGTTTTAGTCGCATTAGGAAGTGCCGCGAGAATCGGCTGTGGTTTAGAAAAAGCTCCTGTGGATGCTGCGATTGTAGGTATTGTAGACGATGGAATCGGATTGGAATAATCCAGATGGGAGCAGGAAATATGAACATTACAGAATTAAGTACAGTCATGCGTGAAAATGGTGTGGTTGGTGCGGGTGGTGCAGGCTTCCCGTCTTACGCAAAGTTAAATACAAAAGCGGACACGATTATATTAAATTGTGCAGAGTGTGAACCACTTTTAAAGCTCCATAGACAAGTGCTAGAGAAATATGCATTTGAGATATTGAGTACATTAGAAGTGATCGCAGATGCAGTAGAGGCAGAGCACATCATTATTGCGATAAAGGGCAGTTATAAAAATGCAGTAGAAGCAGTAAAAGCAAATTTGAGTTCTTTTAAGAAAGTTGAAATCGGCATTTTGCCGGAAATTTATCCTGCTGGTGATGAAGTGATCACCATTTATGAAACAACAGGACGAGTTGTTCCTCCGGGAAGCATACCCATAGAAGTTGGAGTTATTGTTTATAATGTAGAAACTATTTATAACGTATATCGGGCGATGAAAGAAACTGCGCCAGTTACATATAAATATATTACGATTGCAGGAGAGGTAAAGAATCCTGTCACATTAAAAGCGCCTCTTGGAATGACTTATCAGGAATTGATAGAATTAGCAGGAGGGGCGACAGTAGAAAATCCTGTTTTGATCGCGGGCGGTCCTATGACAGGCAGAATAGCCAGTGGATTTGAAACGGTGACAAAGACGAGCAATGCAGTATTGGTGATGCCACCTTCTGCTTATATTGTATTAAAGAGAAGCAGTAAAATTCAGGTTGATATGAAACGCGCGATGGCAGCGTGCTGTCAGTGTCAGATGTGTACAGATTTATGCCCTAGACATCTGCTAGGTCATCCGATACAGCCTCATGCTTTTATGCGTTCTGCCAGCAGCGGAGTGACCAGCGATATAGAACCTTATATGGGAACGATGTTTTGTTCACAGTGTGGATTATGTGAAATGTATTCTTGTTTTCAGAGTTTATCCCCACGCACATTAATTGGAGAATGTAAAGCAGGTCTTCGCAAAAATGGAGTGCCTATTCCAAAAGGAGTAGAGGCAAAACAGACAGATCCACAGAGAGATAACCGGAGAGTTCCTATGTCACGTCTGACAGCTCGATTAGGGTTATCGAAATATAATGTGCCAGCTCCTTTAAAAGATGAACTATTGACACCTGCACAGGTGAAAATACAGTTGACACAGCATATCGGAGCACCTTGTATGGCAACGGTAAAGACAGGGGATAGCGTGGTGGCTGGACAGATGATTGGAACGGTGGATAACAGCAAATTAGGGGTGAATATTCATGCATCGATTACAGGAACAGTGATAGATGTGAATGAAAAATTTGTTACAATAAAAGCATAATTCTGGGTTTCAGATAGGAAAGGAAGCATACGATGAGTAAAGCAATAGGAATGGTGGAATACAAAACGGTATCGACAGGGATACAAGCGGCAGATTTAATGCTTAAAACAGCAGATGTGGAAATCATAGAAGCTCAGACAGTATGTCCGGGCAAATATATTGTCATCATCAGCGGAGATTTAAGCGCGGTTACAGCTTCCGTAGAAGCTTCTAAAACGCATTATGGTCAACAGCTAATCGACTATTTTGTATTAGGAAATCCTCATGAATCGATCTTTTCTGCTATTTATGGAGCAGCAAAAGTAGAAAATGTAAAAGCGTTAGGAGTATTAGAAACATTCTCTGCCGCTTCTATTATTGTAGCAGCAGATGCAGCAGCGAAAACTTCTATGGTGGACTTGATTGAATTGAGAATCGCTAGAGGAATGTGTGGGAAATCATATCTCATGCTGACAGGTGATGTGGCTGCTGTACAGGCTGCTATTGAACGGGCACAATCAGAAGTGAGTGAAAATGGAATGTTTTTAGAGTGTTCTGTTATCCCGAGTCCTGATAAGCGGTTATGGGATAGCATTTTATAAAAGTAGCTTAAAGGCGGTGGGGAATACATGCTGGCAATAGAAAGGCGGAATGAAATCTTAACCAAATTACAAGAGGACAAAAGGGTAGTGGTCAGTGATCTGAGTCAGATTTATCATGTGACAGAGGAAACAATCAGAAGAGATTTAGAAAAATTAGAAAAAGAAGGTCTGGCGAAAAAGACATATGGCGGTGCAGTATTAAATGATAGTTTTTATATAGATTTACCCTACACCGTGAGAAAGAAAGCAAATGTATTGAGTAAACAGCAGATAGCAGAGAGAATCGTTTCTAGAATAGGAGATGGTGCTCATATTATGCTAGATGCCAGTTCTACTGCATTGTTTGTGGCAAAACAGTTAAAAGATAGAAAGAATCTCACGATCATCACAAATTCCATTGAAATTTTACTGGAGATTTCAGATAGAAGCGGCTGGAATATTCTCTGCACAGGAGGGACGTTAAAAGAGGGAGGACTCGCTTTAGTAGGATATCAAGCGGAACGGATGATAAGTTCTTTTCATGTGGATTATGCGATATTTTCTAGTAAAGGAATTGATATAGAAAGTGGGATTATGGATTCTAATGAAAATGATGCGCAGATGAAAAGGTTGATGTCAAAGGCGGCGAAAGAAAGAATTTTAGTGGTTGATTATACGAAGTTTGAAAGAGTTTCTTTTGTGAAGGTCTGTGAATGGACGGATATTGATTTATTGGTGACGGATAAAGAACCAGAAGAACGATGGAAACGGGCATTGGAAGCTTTTCAGGTAGAGTTGATCTATGAATAAAAGGGATATGATAAGACAAAGGGTCGCACAGGGAAGGAAGTATTTCATCGAAGCCGCGCTTTCGCTCCGTTCCAGACGTAACGGACACTAAATTCGCTGTTCCGCTTCCCTAGGAACGGCTCATTAACGGGCAGGCGTCTTCCAAGGGGCTTTCTTATGGAATACTTCCTTCCCTGTGCTAGTTTGTTGACAGTTCTAAAAAAGTTAGTGGTGTTGTTTCTAGTTTTTATTGGATGGGATATATCAATAAGAAGTTTTAATGTAAAATAGTGAGAAAGTGCACTTTTATAAATGGTGGAATAATTACAAAAGCAGTATCTTATGGCTGTGATGAAAGAAGAGAAAGTGGTATATTATCATTGAGATGAGGTTAATTTTTGAGATTGTAGGATGCTGTTGTATTTTGCGAAATTACTGAGTGTAGATTGAAACAAGGTTATCAACTCGGGAAGAAATGGGGAAAATAAAAATATGAAGCGGTTTAAGATAAAAACAGAAGTTTGTTTTGATGAGGATGCGATAGATGCTTTAGGGGAAATAAAAGCGAAGAATGTGGTAATTATTACAGATTCTTTTATGGCAAGTTCTGGTTTAGCAGAAAAGGTGGCAGAAAAGCTGAAAAATTGTTTGAAAGTGCATATTTTTGATAAAGTAAAGCCAGATCCCCCGATTGAATTGATTACAGAAGGTGTGAGGTTTTTAAGTGATGTGGGTGCGGATGCTGTAGTGGCATTAGGTGGTGGTTCTTCTATCGATGCGGCGAAATCAATCGTTCTTATGACAAGAAGGATTCATTTAGGAGAAGAAATTTTATTGATTGCGATTCCTACTACGAGTGGGACAGGATCTGAAGTGACACAATTTTCTGTGATTACAGATACGCAAAAGGGAGTAAAATATCCATTAGTAAAAGAAGAGCTTTTACCGGATATAGCAATTTTAGATCCTAATTTTGTGATGACTGCTCCGAAGTCTGTGACAGCAGATACTGGATTTGATGTGCTCACTCATGCGATAGAAGCTTATGTTTCTACACAGGCAGATGATATTTCAGATGCATTAGCAGAAAAAGCATGTGAATTAGCATTTGAATTTTTACCTCGCGCTTATCAAAATGGAATGGATTATCTTGCGAGAGAGAAGATGCATATGGCTTCTTGTCTTGCAGGTATGGCATTTAATCATGTGAGTTTGGGGATTAATCATAGTATCGCTCATGCATTAGGAGCGAAATTTCATATTCCACATGGCAGAGCAAATGCGATGTTATTACCACATGTAATTTTGTTTAATGCAGATTTAGATGGACATTTTGGAAGACAAGATGGAATGGCGGCTATGAAGTATGCGAAGATTGCAAAAAGAGTAGGACTTGCTTTTGAGAACACGAGAATGGGAGTGTATAGATTCGTAGAAGAATTGAGTTATATGCTTCGTATGATGCAAATTCCATCTACGATTACAGAAGCAAAGGTTTCTCTGGCAGAATTTGAAGCGATGAGAGAGGCTATTGTTACTTCTGCACTGGCAGATGTTTGTACCGCCACAAATCCAAGAACGGTGTCAGAAAAAGAGATCCATCAAATATTAGATTTGATTGCGAAATAGAAGAGGAAGAATTATTGTTTTATTACTTGAAAGGTCAAAAGGAACGCTACAATGTACATAAAGCATAAGATTTTAGTTTATTGGGTGGTTAATGAAAACCACCCATTTTCTTTTAAAACGAAGGTTCACAGAATTTTCACAAAAAATTAGCACTCACCTCTTGACATTGCTAACAATACGTGTTATATTACATATGTAACAAAGAAAAAACATAGAGATTTAAAAATAAAATGGTATCTCATGATAAATTAGTGAATAATAAAAGGAGGAATGACGTATGATGATGCCTAGTATTTTTGGAGAAAATTTATTTGATGAAATATTTGATGATCCGTTTTTCCGTACACCTGATCCAGCATTTGGAAAGAGAGAAAAAAATTTGCTAAAAACAGATGTGAGAGAAAAAGATGGAAATTATGAATTGTTTATGGATTTGCCGGGATATAAAAAAGAAGATGTAAAGGCACAGTTAGAAAATGGATATTTAACGATAACTGCTTCTCGTGGGGTCAATAAAGATGAAACAGATAATGAAGGAAATTATATCCGCAGAGAGCGTTATAGTGGACAGTGTTCTAGAAGTTTCTATGTAGGAGAAAATTTGAAACAGGAAGATATTAAAGCGAAATTTCAAGATGGTATCTTACAGTTGACATTTCCGAAAGAGGATCAGAGAAAAGCGATACCACAGAAAGATAATTATATAGCGATTGAAGGATAAGGAACAGTTATAAAAGAAACAAGATTGATATAAATAAGAGTAGTTTTAAAAATCAGTTATTGGAAATAAGAAAAGGCTGCCTGTAATATGGGCAGTCTTTTCTTATGCTTTTAGAAACCATTGACAATCTCTTTCATCTGTGGTAGTGACTAAATCAGAAAGCGTGTTATGACTTTTAAGATTTCGTACTTTCTGAGAAAATTTATCATCATTTCTATCATTTAAAATTTCTAGATCTTCCCCACTAGGTTTCATTATTATGCGAACTTCTTCGATAAGCTGAGATGTTCTTATTCCGGGATATAACCTTATTATGTCTAAAGCAACAACAGCAATTTCACTTTCTTTAAAATTACTCATAATTTTTCTCCTTTTAGTATTTTATATATATTTTTAAATCATGTAAAAATATTATACCATATTAAAATTATGAAATCTAGATCATTAAAAAAAACATATTTGTTTATTGTTCAACTTTTCTATTGTTATAACAGGATTTCACTTTTCACAAATTAGAACAGCCAATCAACGAGCGAAGGCAAGGAAGTATTTAGGAAGAAACCCCTTGGAAGACGTCGGCACTTAATGAGCAGCTTCGCAAGAAGCGGAGCTGCGAATTTAGTGTCCGCTACGTCTGGA
>CANRVK010000211.1 GCA_947643285.1 uncultured Eubacteriaceae bacterium | reverse complement strand
CATCTTTAATATTTTCTTTCCATTCATTTATAACATCTACCGTTGAATGACTTTTCATATAAACCTCATCTGCTTCTACATCATCTGTAAAATCTGCAACACATATGTAATCAACATGAAGAAGAAAATCTTTTCCCGGTAAAACTTTTATTATTTTAACCTTCTTTAATTTTAAATCAGAAATAAAATCTGGATTAATAATACTCCCATGAGTATCTCTCCTATTATGAAATATCAAAAATATCATACTTAAACTAATAGAAACCAAAATTACACCGATGACAATAATAAATATCAAATACTTCTTTTTCCTCATAAATAACCTTCTTTCTTTTGAAATTCTATCCAACACAGCCGTAAAATTTCTCTTTCTTTATTCACATAAAAAATATTATTATTTTTACTGATTGAAATAATTGATTTCTAAAAAATACCGATATATTATTACTTCTTCTATTCTTTCATAAATATCTTCTAAAGAAACATATTTCAAATCCATAATTTGTATTTGATTATCTTTCCTGTCACCCAACATATAAAAGCTGCACGTTTCATCCAGTTCTATTAACTTTAACAAATATTTCTCTTCCATTTCACGAGTATAAATAGGTATACCATTTTCTATTTTCTCTTTTAATAATTCTATTTTTTCATTCCATATTTCTATTTCTTTATCTGTATTTTCCGTTGTTAACCATACATAACGATATTCCTTTTCCCCATTGAGTGGTACTATAACTCTAGGGGTAAATTCTAGAGATAATATAAAATATATATTATCCTCTAAATACGTATCCCAATAATTTAATCCCTCCTTTTTATCTCTTCCATCATTATTCATCACAAAAAGTATCAAAAACACTATTATTGATATAACCAAAGAAACCTTTCTCCTATCCATCTTCATAACTCTTCCCTCCCTGCAAAACTATAAAAAACACTTATTTTATCATATTAATTTTATCTTAAATTTTTATAATCTCATAAAAGTTTTTCTTAAATTTTCCATAAAATAGAAATTACCACGAAAAAGAATCTTTTCTCCTAAAAAAGCCAACAAACGAGCGGAGGCAAGGAAGTATTCCATAAGAAGCCCCTTGAAAGACGTCGGCACTTAATGAGCAGTTTCGCAAGAAGCGAAACCGCGAATTTAGTACCGCTACGTCTGGAACGGAGCGAAAGCGCGGCTTCGGTGGAATACTTCCTTGCCTCCGCGACCCTCCCTTTCAAATCTCCCCTCCTATTTCGTCCCATCAAAGAAATTCGTCACCCATCCATCTGTTTCAAATAAGAAAAAGTGTTCTGGTCCTAGCATCAACTGTCCTTGCTTTCTTAACACAGGCACAACATGAAACCCCCATCTTTCCTCATCTGCGAGCACAAAAAACTTTAATTCCTGATTCACAATCGAATCCACATCATCCTGCAAAATTTCCCCTCGATATTTCCTCACAATATTCTCTGGCTGTTCCTCCTTAAAATCCTTTGGATTAAAAGCACAATTATATTTATACTGTTCCTGTCCCTCCGCATTTTTTAAAATCAATTCCAGATTCAAATCCGCCATATTCCTAGAAATATACCCTCTGATATTCTCTCTATCCAGACTATGAATCAATATCTTCTCCTCCCCCGTATGCGTCCTAGCTGTAATTAAATATGGAAATACTGGCTGTTCATTTACAATCCTTATATTCGCATATCCAAATTTTTTATCCTTTAAATATTTAATCGCCCCATCTAAACAGATAAGCTTCAACTCATATTTCCCCTGAAAATTATTCTCTCTTTTCGACGATTCAATAATCTTCCCCGGAATAAACTCCTTGAGTGCATCCCGAAAAAGCTCAATCTTACAAGACTGCCCGGTCAGACGCAAAATAGAATATTGCGGCAAATCCCCATTTTCATAAGAAGGATAAATAAACCGTTTCACAATCCCATAAATATCCGCCTTTAAAAGCCGATTCAATTCATGAATACTCAAATACACTGTTGGAATATCCTTGATCAAATGCAGCCCGTCCCCCTCTCGCACAGACAACTTCCACCTATCTACCACCAACGTCTTTGTCACTGTTTCTGTAAACTCTATACTGCTAACTGCTATTCTCAAAATATCCTTTGGACTAAAAAACTCCTGCTTAATCTGTTCCGCTATTTGAAACAAAAAATAAAAATTATTTTTTACCGCATAATATTCTAAATTACTGCTATGTTCATACTCCTTAAACTTAGTAGGCAGCACTTGTTCCGCCTTTTGATATTCCTCATCCAAACTGCCATACACTTCTTTTATACTCGTTTCGTCCACACGCCTGAAAATATCATTTCCCAACCCCAAAATAATCTGTGCTGGTTCTATCATCTCTATCTGTGCGAGCGAACGCGCCAAAGAAATTTTCAATAATTGCATAATACGATAAGTGAGATTATTCCCCCCAAAATTAGTATCTCCATTCTCATATGCCGTGGCGATATCTATCTGATAAGACACTCTTTGATCTTCTATCCGAAACGTACAAGAAGACAAATCCGTTGTCCCTCCTCCACAGTCAATCACCAGCGCCTTATACTCTTCCCCCTCTTCATATTGATGCTTTTCCACTAATTCTGAAATAGAATTATAAATCACTGCGACACCTTCATCTAACATATCCTGTTCTTCCAACTCATATTCCGGAAAAATCTCTTTAAAAAACTCTATAAACAAATTTTTCTGTTTCACAGGAGCAGAAATATGCAGCCCTTTAAAATTACACTTAAACCTCTGTCTAGCTGTCGCAATCACATACTCTAAAAAAGCCCTTATCATATCTCTTCTTTTCACAAAACTTCTATGCCCATTTCTATCCGCAATCTCTTCCACCCTATCCGCATCACTCACCCAACGCTTCAAATCATAAAAAATACAAAACCCTTCCTCTAAATAACTCTTATGAAATAACTGATTCGCTTGATGCCCAAACGCATACTGAATATTCTTTCCATCCACCTGAATGATTCCCACCACCGTAGGCAAAATAGGCGTCATTTCTTCTCCCTTTTCCACGTCCAAATAATAAACATAATTCACCTGATCCTTTTTTAACCGTTCCGCTGCCGGATCATCTCCTAACTGCTCCAAATACCCTGTATCCAAATAAATCCCTGCCGTAGTATTAGAAGTCCCAAAATCAATCGCCAACGGCATATTACTTTCCAATATCTCTTTCACCTGAAAACTCATAATAGGAACAGAATACACTAAAATATGCTCCGGCAAAAGCGCATGTTCTTCCATATAAATATGATATAATAAATCCGACTGATTCTTATCCATACAATACAAAGTATAATTTCTTACCGAAGATTCAAAACACTCAATCTCCTCCGACTTCGTTAAATATAACTGTTTCGTATCCCCCTGATACGCACGCACCTGAAAAATCGCACAAATTTCATCTCCACTCACCAAAAGCGCATTCGTATCCACAATATCCGAATGATATCCTATCGTAAATTGATCAAAATACTCAACAGAAAGCCCCTGATATGCCGTAATCTTCGCACACCCCTTTATCACCTTAGACTGATAATGTATTTTCGCTGTCTTTATCAAAGTTTCTAACCGTTTCATTCCCTCCACCGAAGACTTTGTAATAAACAGTTTCTCCTTCCTCCCACGAAACCGCATAATCTGACGAATTAATTCATCTTTATCTAATGGCGATTGTATCCCATTAATAATTTTCTCCCGATAACAAATTTCCCTGAGCTGATAAGTCGTCATAAACTCCAACTCTTCCCTGCTATAATACTGATGTTTCTCCTTTTTCAATCCATCTTTATTTAAAGTATAACTAAATCGATTCATCTCACCCAAACCCTTCCCAGCATTTTCTCATACCATCATCCAACTCACTTTTAACTCAAATCCCCTATCACAAAAAACAGCTATCAAACTTACACCTCTACAGAACAGCGAGTATTTAACCCTCTCAACCATCGTGGAAATAAATCTTAATAAATTTCTATTTCATTTATTTTCATCGTTTTATCCACACCAATCACCCCAAAATGATATTTCCAAAATACCCTCACCTGATAACTCAAAGGAAGAAACATTTCCAATACAAACCGCAATGCTCTCTCTTTCCTCTCCGTCTTTCTATCATCTACATATAACAACAACTTTTGCTTCTCTGCCTTCACCTGATACAACATAGCATTCGGATACAAAACCAAAACCGCCTTCCGAAATAACACCAGAGAAGACCCCGTCTGCTGTTGTGCAAACACCAACGTAGTCAACCGATTCTGCTGATGAGATTTTATACAATCAAAATTTCGGGCGACCTCCTCCCCAAAATTCCCTCCTGCTATCTCTTCCATAAACTTCCGAATATATAATTCCCGTTTAGAAATCCCATGTTTTAAATCCGTATATAACAACACATGAATCGCACAATCAAACAAATACCTTTGAAACTCCTCAAAATCATCTACTTCCTCTTTCAATAAATCCCGAAAAATATCACAAAACCGATATAACGCATTGATCTCTATCCTCTTTTTCCTAACAACCTCCTCATTAATAACAGAAAAAGACTGCTCATAATAAGGGCTATAATCCTCTGCCTGTTCAAAAAACAAATCCTCCTCTTTTATCCCCGATTCCTTTGCACGCAATGCAATATCCCAAATAAAATTCATAAATAACTCCCTTTCCTTTGCTATAACCTTCTCCCACTACCTTTAAACAATTAACACTTCCCTCCCTTATAAAAACATCCCCACACAATAATACTCTGGAAACAACTTCTGTATCTGCGTCACCAAAAAACTCATAATATCTTCATTCAAATAATCCTGTTTCTTCTGTTTAAAATATAATATCATCGTCTGCTGAGATGTTCCAATTCGGATTTCATCCTTTATAAAATCGTCCATAGAATAAGTCAATATCCTTTTCTTTTCCGGTTTCCTATTCTGTACCTTTACCTCTTCAAATGTGATATAATCCTCATATTGAAAAGAAGCTATCAACCTCGCAATTTCTGATTTTGTCTTCACACTTTTTTGATACATCTGATTAATACTCCCCACAAAACTCTCCTGATATTGATTAGAAAGCACCGGATAAAGATACTTCAACTTTTCTGGCTTTTTATTAATCCGATATATCCTCCAATTACAAGGATCTTTCACAGGACAAGTCATAATCAAATCCCCTTCCAGCCTCCGAATATTTGTAATCTCAATATCCGTATTACAGATCAAATATTGACTATTTGCATCTAACCGATGCGCAAAAATCCGATGTTCATAATTAATCTTATCAATACAAGGATCAGGATACGTGCTAGTCTTCTCTGTAAACGCCGTCAAATTCCAAAGAGGTATATACTGATATCTCACAAATGCCTGATATTCCTCAAAATCCACCCTAATCTCCTGTATCATTTCCTCCTGATTCTCACATAACTCACAATCCTCCGGCAATACTAAATATACATCAAACATTTTATGTAAATACGCACTGCACACCGTCATCCAAGGCAAATAATTAGATCCAAAAATATGATAAAGCTCTTGTATCATATCCAAATAATCCCTATTCTTCTTCACCAAAAACAAAACCGAATACTCTTTCTTATCCGTCCGAATAACCCCCTTATATCGACGGCTCTCATCCGAAAATTCCCTCACCTTCTGTACATTTGCCTCCAAATATATCGTATATAACCGATAAGGCTCTCCCCCCTTTACACATTCCCATAAACTCTCTAATTCTATTTCCTTCTCCTCTACATCACTTTCCCTCATAGGACTCATAAATAAATCCGTAGCATCATAATGTTCTAAATCCGTGAGCGTCAAATAAATTGCATAATCATTCTGCTTCGATTGAAACTCCCTTAACACCCTCTTTTCCAACCCCTGATATTCCTTTTGCGTATACTCAAATAACTCTAACATCAACTTCCCCACCACTTCCTTAAAAACCACCTTATCCTTTAAAGATTCTATCTCTAACAAACGCTTATCAATATAATCCTCCATATTAAAATCCGGCTCAAATATTCTCTTATCCATAATCAATACCTCACATTTCCCTTATCCAAAATCAATCCCTACTAAATCCACTCATAAATCTTCCTACCCATACTCCACCCAAATGTTCAAAGGTTCACACAGGAAGGGAATACCTCTTCCAACGAAGCCGCGCTCCCGCTCCGT
>CANRVK010000210.1 GCA_947643285.1 uncultured Eubacteriaceae bacterium | reverse complement strand
TATTCCAAAAGAAGCCCCTTGGAAGACGTTGGTACTTAATAAGCAGTTCCGCAAGGAGCGGGACTGCGAATTTAGTACCGCTACGTCTGGAACGGAGCGAGAGCGCGGCTTCGTTGAAATAGAGTTCCCTATCCCTCTGCGGAAACTTTAGCGAAAGTGTTCTCTAAAAAAATAGACATTTTTTGATCATTTGTTGATTTTTTAGAGAATAATAATTTTGTGGAGATATAAAAATAAAATATCTTGACATATGTTTTATTCTAGTATAGGATTAAAAATAAAATGAAATTGAATTTCAAATTATATTTTGATAGTTGATAGAAATGTTGGATTATCAGATAGGTTATAGAATGAAATAAAGAATATATGATAAATATTGTAAAAAAAGGAGATAATTATGTTCTGGAATCGGTGGGGAAATTGGAAAAAGAGGGGATATATTTTAGGTATTTTGCTGATTAGTTTGGTGATTACTGGATGTGCTGAGAGAACGAATCGGTATCAGAATTTAGATTCAGAGAAGATTACAATTATTGCAACTTTATTTCCACAATATGATTTCGCGAGAGAGATTGCGAAGGATTATGCAAATGTTATTTTGTTATTGCCACCCGGTATGGAAAGTCATTCTTTTGATCCATCTCCAGCAGATATTATTGCGATAGGAAATGCAGATGTATTTTTGTATACGGGAGCTTATATGGAGGCTTGGGCAGAAGATATCATTTCTGGTATTCATACAGAGAAAGTTCATGTGAAGGACGTTTCTGAGCATATTACGTTGGTGAAGGAAGAGGAAATAGAACAGGAACATGAGGCAGAACATGGTCATGTCTATCAAGAGCATGAACATGAATATGATCCTCATATTTGGACAAATCCAGTTTATGCAATGACTATGGTGGAAAATATAAGAGAGGTTTTGATAGAAGCAGATCCAGAACATAAAGAAGAATATGAAAAAAATGCAGATGTTTATTTAAAAAAGTTACAGGAATTAGATAGTACATTTCGAGAAATCGTTGGGAATGGAAAGAGGACTGAGATTTTTTTTGGCGGACGCTTTGCGATGTATTATTTTGCGAGGGAATATGGGTTGTCTTATGAAGCAGCTTATGATTCGTGTTCTTCTGAAACAGAACCGAGTGCAAAGGCAGTGGCTCATATCGTGGACGAGATGAGAGAAAAGCAAATACCAGTGATTTTTTATGAAGAATTAGTAAATCCCAAAATAGCCAAAACAATTTCACAGGAAACAGAAAGTGAAATGCTATTGTTACATTCTTGTCATAATGTCACAAAAGATGAATTAGAAGAGGGAGTGAGTTATTTACAGTTGATGTGGAAGAATGTGGAGAATTTAAAAAAGGCTTTAGAATAAGGTTCGCTCCGGCAAGGAAGTATTCCAACGAAGCCGCGCTTTCGCTCCGTTCCAGACGTAGCGGTACTAAATTCGCAAATCCCGCTTCTTGCGGGCTTGCTCCTTAAGTGCCGACGTCTTCCAAGGGGCTTCTTATGGAATACTTCCTTGCCTCTGCTTGTTGGTTGGCTGTTCCACTTTTGAAAAAGAGAATGTTATGATAAGCTATGAAATCGAAATGAGGAGATATGAAGAAGAAATTTTTGGAAAGGTCAGTATTGATATGGTATTTGGAGTTTCGCAATTATCTAATATTTTATAGAAGGGAGGAGGAAAAAAATGGGGATTCAATTATCTTGTGAAAATATAACGATTGCTTATGAAAAAACAATTGTGGTGAAAAATATCAGTTTTCAAATAGAACAAGGGGATTATATGTGTATTTTAGGAGAAAATGGAGCAGGAAAAAGCACATTGTTAAAAGGGATTTTAGGGTTAGTTCCTCTGATAGATGGAACAGTTTTATTAGAGGGAAATATGAAAAAAATAGATATCGGATATTTGCCGCAGCAGACGCAGATTCAAAAAGATTTTCCTGCTTCTGTCTATGAGGTTGTTTTATCAGGATGCCTGAATCAAAAAGGAAAAAGTTTTTTTTATCATGCGAAAGAGAAAGAAAGGGCAGAGTATAATCTGAAGCGGCTGGGAATAGAAGGGTTAAAGAAGAAGTCTTATCGGAATCTTTCCGGAGGACAACAACAGAGGGTTTTATTAGCGAGGGCTTTATGTGCGACAGATAAGATTATTTTTTTAGATGAACCTATCAGCGGGTTAGACCCTGTAGTGACAACAGAGTTTTATCAATTAATAGAGAAGATTAATAGAGAAGATAAAATTTCAGTGGTGATGATTTCTCATGATATTAGTACAGCTTTGAAATCGGCAAATAAGATCCTCCATATAAAAAAAGAAGAATCTTTTTTTGGAACAAAGGCAGAATATTTGAAGTCTGATTTTGGAAGGGAATTTATTCAAAATATAGAGAAATAAAGATGTGAATTTATATAGATTTATATGGCAGGAGAGAGTAAAATGGGATTATTAAAAGAAATATTTTCTTATGGTTTTATGACAAGGGCATTTATTGTAGGAGGGTTAGTAGCACTCTGTGCTTCTTTATTAGGAGTGATTTTAGTGCTGAAACGTTATTCCATGATAGGAGATGGATTATCTCATGTCGGATTTGGCGCATTATCAATCGCAATGGTGATGAATGTAGCTCCTCTTTCAATTGCTGTTCCTGTTGTAGTGGCAGCAGCTTTTTTCTTACTCCGTATCAGCGAAAATGGAAAGATGAAAGGAGATGCGGCGATTGGCATCATTTCAAGCAGTGCTATCGCATTAGGTGTCACAATTACAGCACTGTCTAGCGGAATGAATGCAGATGTTTATAGTTATATGTTTGGAAGTGTATTATCTATGGGAAGAGAAGATGTGATATTAAGTATTATTCTCTCTATAGCAGTTTTAACTATTTTTTGTTTGTTTTATGATAAGATATTTGCGATCACTTTTGATGAGGCATTTGCAAAGGCTACTGGTACAAAAGTGGACTTTTATAATATGCTATTGGCATTTTTGACGGCGATTACGATTGTAGTAGGTATGAGAATTATGGGAACAATGTTGATTTCAGGATTAATTATTTTTCCTGCATTGAGTTCTATGAGAATTTTTCGCAGTTTTAAAAGTGTTATGTTAAGTGCAGCAATCATTTCCGTATGTTGTTTTTTTATTGGTATCATCATTTCTTATGCTTGGGCGATTCCAACAGGTGCTAGTATTGTGTTGTCTAATTTGGGGATATTTCTTATTTTTGTGTTGTTAGGAAAAATATTAGGCAGAGATTAAAAGTTAAGAGAAAATGGATAGAGAATGAAAATATTCTATAGAAAAGAAAGACAAAATAGATTAAAATAAAAGAGTATCCAAAATAAAAAGATAAAAAGCAGAAAGGGGAATTGGAACGATGGAATATAGAAAGATGGAAAAGCTAGGAATCTCTACTTCTTTGTTGGGATTTGGCTGTATGCGTTTTCCTACTTTAGAAAATGGAAAGATTGATGAAGTAGAAGCAGAGAAGATGATTGATAAAGCGATTTCAGAGGGAGTAAATTATATAGACACAGCGTATCCCTATCATAATGGAGAGAGTGAGCCATTTGTTGGAAAAGTATTAAAAAAGTATGACCGAAAGAGTTTTTATTTAGCGACTAAACTGCCGCTCTGGAAAGTAAATTCATTAGAAGATGCGAAAAAAGTATTTGAGGAACAGCTAGAAAGGCTTCAAGTGGATTATGTGGATTTTTATTTATTACATGCTCTCAATAAGGCACATTGGAAAAATAGTGTGGAGTTAGGAATTGTTTCTTATTGTGAGGAGTTACAAAGACAGGGAAAAATAAAATATTTTGGTTTTTCTTTTCATGATTCTTATCCTGTATTTGAGGAAATACTGACATATCGGAATTGGGATTTTTGTCAGATTCAGTATAATTATATGGATACTCAGACTCAGGCAGGAGATAAGGGATATGAATTGGCTGAAAAATTAGGTGTTCCTATTGTGGTGATGGAACCTATAAAAGGCGGATCTTTGGCGAGTTTACCAGAAGATGTTGAGAAAATTTTTAAAGAGAAAAGAAAAGAGGACAGTATAGCTTCTTGGGCGCTTCGTTGGGTTGGTACACATAGTAATGTAAAGGTGATTTTAAGTGGAATGTCTACTTATGAGCAAGTTTTGAATAATTTGAATACTTTTAAAAACTTTCAGACATTAGATGAAGAGGAACAGAAGTTAGTAGAAAAAGTGGCAGCGACAATACGAAGTCGGGTAAAAAATGGGTGTACAGCATGTCAGTATTGTATGCCATGTCCATTTGGGGTAGATATTCCTAGAAATTTTGCTATTTGGAATGAAGAAGCGATGTATGGAAATAAAGAAGCTGCAAAATGGAAATATTTTCAACAAACAGATGAGAGTAAAAGGGCAGATAAGTGTCAGAAATGTGGAGCATGTGAACAAAAATGTCCGCAGGGAATACATATTAGAGATGATCTAAAACAATTAGAGAGAGAGATTCATTCATGGTAATATTTGGATAGATATAAATATATCAATTTTAGTTAGTAGTTAGTTAGTCTAATTTAACTCGTTGTGCTAGTTCATTTGAATGCTAGAATTTTTAAAGGCATTTCTTTTGAGTTTTCTGTTCTGTACAAATAAAAAGCCCTATTTTATGAGTATTCCTTAATTCAATTAGCACAACAAGTTAATTTAATGTGAAAGTTCCGCTACGGTAAGGAAGTTTCCAACGAAGCTGCGCTTTCGCTCCGTTCCAGACGTAATGGTACTAAATTCGCAAATCCCGCTTCTTGCGAGTTTGCTTATTAAGTACCAACGTCTTCTAAGGGGCTTCTTATGGAATACTTCCTTGCCTTCGCTGGTTTATTGGCTTTTTTAATTTGTGAAAAGTGAAGTTCACGATAATAAACAATAGAATAAAAAGGTTGAATTGTTGATATCATAATGGGCACTGAAAACTTTTTTCATAACGGCTGTGCTTGCGCATGAAAACTCACCCGTAGTATGAACATTTACATGATTTCCGGTTTGATGCCACATACTTCATTCGCAGTTATTTTCTAATCTAATGTGAGTTCGATAACAATACTTATGCAAAAACCTATTTGCAAAATAAATAGACGGCTTTTTTGGTAAAAAGGAGTACTCAAGTCTACATCAAGTTCTTTAATAAATTCATCCATGATATAAACTCTCATATATACTTTAAAATCTATACTTATTATTACCATTCTTTGTATCTGGAATAAAGTACTGTTTTAACTAATTTTGTAAAAATTTGGTATTTCTCGCAAAATGGAAAATTTCCTTTGTTATAATCAATAACAAGATACCTTATTTTGTCTTAAATACTTATGTAATTGTCTTTTATCATTCCATCGTCCATACATCTTAATAAACTGTACAAGTGTTATAATTTGTGCATATTTGATACTATATTCATCCAGATTATTGATATTCACAAATCCTTTATATAAATATAAAATAGACCAACATTCTGCTATAACAATAGGTGCAATTGGCTTACTTTTATATAAATAATGTGAAAAGGACATTATTAATTCTAGACACTTAGAATACTCTGTTAATAATTTATTGATGCCGCTATATGTATCATAGCATAATTTTTTCCATTCTTTCTCAGTTTTATTCTGTACTTTTTCTGGCAAATTATCTGCCAACTCTTTTACTAATTTATTACATTTGTCCACTATTTCAGTTCTTTTCTCAGTAAATTCAGTAAGAGAATTATAAATCTTATCAAAATTCTCTATTTTCATTTTTTTGTATCCTTGAACTTCACTAATGATACAAGTCGCTATGGTTACAAAAGCCGTCAAAGATGCTGTAAATATACCTGTTTGGATAAAGTCTATCCAATTCATTTTTTCTTTCCTTTCTTTTTCTTCTCTTCTTTCCGTAATTCTTGGATTAATGTCATTATTTCTATCTTTTTTTCTAAATAAGAAACATCCACATTACGTTCTATTTCTGAGGTTGCCCTTTCTATATCATATCCAAAAATGTTTAAAATAATTTGTTTGTATTGATCATATTCTTCCATTTCACAATATTTGTCTTTTTGATTTTTTATCCATTCAGGATATAATAATGTAATTATATCAAATACTATCTTTTCTGATTCATTCATAATAATCTCCTTTCCATCAACAATATAGATAGATAATTGCGAAACTCTAAATCCCATAGAACTACTGACCTTTCCGACTATCT
>CANRVK010000209.1 GCA_947643285.1 uncultured Eubacteriaceae bacterium | reverse complement strand
TAAGTAGAGAAGAAAGGGACATATGCAGCTAAAGATTAACAGACCCTTGAAGAACATGGGATATGTGATCCACATATTAAGGAACTCAAGGAAGTGACCATATACAGTTTGACAACAGAGGCAAAAGAGAGAGGAATAAAATATGTAATTACAGGTGATATTTTTTGTAAAGAAATAGAAATAGAGAATTTAGGGTATTATCAGGAAGAAGAAAGTATTTTTCATAGATATAAAGAACAGATAATGAAAGTACTGAAAAGAAAAGAATATATTCTGGCTAATGTAGTGTTAGAGGAGAGGCAGATATATCATACTATGGTTTTATTGAGAATAAAAAGAGAAGATGCTTATTTATATGACCCGTGGAATGGAATGATAATACAAGAAAAGATAGAGAATGTTTTTGAAAAAGGATTTTACATAGAATTAGGAAGGGGCATTGTAAAATGGATACAATTTGTAGAGGAGAAAAGATAAGAAGGAATATGATATTGGAAAGAGATTAAAAAAGTGATAGGTAAAAAAAATAAAAATTGGAGGGAAAGAGGAGCGTAAATAATGTTAAGAAACAAGGTATTATCTTATATGATCGTAATGATTTCTCTGATTATAGCAGTTATAATATATTTTTCTGTGCATCCAGAGAATTGGCTGAAAAGGTCGGAAAGGGAAATAAATGTAAAAGATATAGAGGAGAAAGCAAAGGACAGTTATATTGGTTTAAAAGCGGGGAGTGATATTCCAAGAGTGACAACAGCAGAAGAGTTTCTTTCTCTTTCTTATAAGGAATATGTCACAATATTAGCAGATGAACTGATTCCTACACAAATTTATCAAAGAAAAAACTGGATAAAGGAAACAGAAACGAGAAAAGTTAGAACATCAACAGGAAGGCTGAGAACTTCTTCCACTCATAATCCACTGATTGTAACAAATCCATTATTGGCTTTGGAGAATTATTATGAATATTATTTAGTACGGTTAGCAGATGATTCTTATATTCCAGTAATAATGGAAGAACGAGATGCAAAAAAAATAAAAGAAGGAAAAGAAGTATTGCTTCCAATAGGGATAAAATGTCAGATTCCAGCAGAAGCAGAAGGGCATTTAGAGAAAATAAATGAGGAATATGAGATAATTACAAAATATTATCTTTATACGATAGAAGATGATTGGCATAAAAAAGCAGAACAGAAGGTATTTTTTTTACGGTTTGGAATATCGGCTGTGGTGTTTTTTGTATTGAGTGTAGGAATGATGTTATTGACATCTAAAATAAGAAAACAGGAAGGGTAGGGGATATATTTGAGTTGTAACTAGGGGGACGCTGCGGCAAGACCCTAGTCCAACGAAGCCGCGCTCTCGCTCCGTGTAAGACTACGCGGTACTAAATTCGCCGTTCCGCTTCTTGCGAAACAGCTTATTAAGTACCAACGTCTTCCAAGGGGCTTCTTTTGGACTAGGGTCTTGCCTCCGCTTGTTTATCGTATAGGCGATAGTTAAAAGTGGCGTAGGTGTTCCTATTATTTTTTAATGATTGATGGGGAACTGATATTTTATGTATGGAAAGTAGTAGAGGTTTTTGATAGAATAGATATATGGCAGAGGTAGAAAAATTGGAATTTGGAGGTAAATATTTTTATGAAAGAAACATCATTTTGGAAAATCGCCATAATCATCATATTATGTTCTTTTATCAGCGCAATTCTGGTTCTTCTATGGTTTTTCAAAAAGAAAAATCCAATAAAAAAAGAAAGGACAAGTATAGAAGATGCTATAGAACCTGACTATGTACTAAAAAGATGGCGTTTCTTCGCAATTTCTTGGTCATTATTATGTCTTATCTTTGCAGGAATTATAATATACCAATCTATAAAAGGAATGGAAAAACGTTTCGCAGGTGATGCAATATTTGCAGTAGTTCCATTGATCTTCTTTGCAATTGGTATGACGATACGTCGTCGTTTACTAAAAGAACGTAGACATGCTACTACTTTAACAACTGCTATTGTTATTTCAAAAGGTAAAAGGATACATGAAGGAAAAAGAAAATTTTTTCCTGAATACGAGTTTCAAGTTGGCGAAAAAATATATAAAGTTACATCGCAAATGGGATATAATATTTGCTACGTGGGAGAAGGAAAAAAAGTAGAGTTATATTATGCTCCAGAAAATCCAAAGTTATTTTATGTTCCAGTAATGCAAAAACATGATAACCGCTGGTCTATACTTTTATGTGGTATAGGAATTGTATATCCTCTAATCGGTTTATTTGCTCCACAAGTAAGGGCGTTATTTTCATTTTTATATACATAATAGATGAAAGATTGAAAACCAAAAGAAGTAGTGCTATAATGAATAAATACAAAGTAATTATAAATGGATATACTTGATATGACCGATGTTTGGGTATAGGGATAATAATAACAGAATTTTACAGTATATGATTTAGAATACCATTACATTAATTAAAAGGGGGAGCATTATGAATCTAAATCTAGCTTTTTTAGAACATGCGACTAGACGTAAAAGGAATAATGAAATAAGAATAGAAAGATTATTAGCATTAGAAAAAATGGATAAGAGTAGTGCCAATAAAATTAGGAATTGTGCTAATGAAATTTATAATTATTATAATGAAAATGATTGTTATACCAAAGATGGTCGATATATGAAAGATGGTGAGTATACCAAAGATGGTCAGTATAATAGAAATGGTCAATATAAAATTAAAGAATATTGTAATGATAGACGTTGCGAAGTTTGTAAATGGCAGCAAAAAAACTTTATATTTCAAAAAATAGAAGATAATATTCAATTATTAAAAGAAAGAAAGGATTATAACGACTTTATTTTTGGTTCTATCTATCTATATAAAAATGAATGTCAGACATTAGAAGAATTAAAAGCGAGCATGAATGAACTGAAAGAGGATGAACAGATAAGAAATTTAAAATCTTCTTTTTTTGATTTTTATTATAAATCAGATATAGATACTTGGCGCTTAGATCAAAAACAAAACAAAGCTTCTTATAAACCATATATACATCTTCTTTTCATTGCGATAGACAAAGAAGATAAATTTTTTGATACAGATTTTAAGAATATAAAAAAAGATAATACAGAAATAAAATTAGATTTTTTGAAAAGAATAAATGGTAATGAAGAAGCTATAGAACGTTATATAGATGGTTATTTAGATCATGTAAATAATGATGATATTATAAATATAATTTATAGCATCAATATACTAGAAACAATTTGTGAATTTTACAATGATAATCCTAATGATTGGATGAGTAAAGATGATATTTTAAGTTTCAAACTTAGAAATGAAATTAATGAATCATATATTAAAAAAAACCGTACTTATTTACGTCATATCTATCACTGGGATACAAAAGAAAAAGAATATAAAAGAATTTCTGAAGAGGAAAGTTAGGTAAAATTAAAAAAGAATAATAACAGTTTAATAGACCTTAGCACTAAATTCAAGATTTATAAAAAGATGTAAATTTAGTGCTATGTAGTCTTTCACAAGAAAAAAGCGAAGATTCGTTGAAAGCGTTTTCAGCAAGAATGAACTTTTATCTTATAATCCTACTTTCTTATCGCCACTTTTATGAAAAGATAGCGCTAATTCTTCCTGATATTCATAGCTGATTTTTGCTTTTTTCCATGTTTGTTTCATATCCCAAGAAATATTTTCTATCGCATTTGATATTTTTTTATTCTCTTCTGAAGGTTGTGTTTTGGAGTTTATATCTGTTTTTCTCTCTGAAGAATTTGAAGCAGTCATTTTCCTTCCTACTTCAAATTTGCTTTCTTCGATTTCCGCTTTTTCTTTCTGTACTTTTGCATCCAGAGAAATCGCTTCCATGATTCGGCGGATATCTTCTGGAGAAAACATATTAATCGCTTTTCCGAGCTGATCAATATTATTGCGATTCACCCTAAGACTTCCTCCCTTACTCAATGGAATGGTCAATATATTGTCTTCGTTATTCATATCGCCTAAGCAAATGGCATTTTTTTGTGAATCTGGTACAAATACTACCCCATGATAAGAAATCACACCCGTTTCAGGATCGATCATCTCTGCATATGGACAGTTATCTATTTGTGCTGCCCGTTTTTGAGCGATACTCTCTAATGCTTCATTTCCAGAAATATCGATAAGAGTTTGCATCTTTTTGCCGAATAGTATCGTACATTCCTTATTTTCCGAATTTTCAGGTTCAGATCGTTTTACTTGATTTCTAATAGAGATCATTTTTTCATAAATAAAATCCTTTCGTGTGTTATATATAGTATTCCTATTAAAATTGGTTCTTTCTATTAACATATTGATATTTGCTCCTTTCTCATTTTCTGTAATTAGATGATTGCAAAACTCTGAATCTCATAGAACTACTGACCTTTCTAAATATCTATTCCGTGTATCCCCTCATGGAAACTTCATAGATTATCACAAGTTTCATTTTTCAAAAAGTAGAACAGCCAACGACCCAGCGGAGGCAAGACGTATTCCATAAGAAGCCCCTTGGAAGACGTCGGCACTTAATGAGCAAACCCGCAAGAAGCGGGATTTGCGAATTTAGTGTCCGTTACGTCTGGAACGGAGCGAAAGCGCGGCTTCGATGGAATACGTCTTGTCGTAGCGCCCCCCTTTTGACTTTCACAATTACTTATTTCTGCAATTTTGAGAAGAAAAAAGCATGAATGATAGAGAAACTGTCTATCACTCATGCCATCCATGGCTATATTTTTTCTAACTCATGTATTATATCGGTCAATTTTTTTATAGATTAACTACTAAATACTTATTCCTGTTTTTTTGATACATTATTTCTTGAGTTTGAAAATGGAGAATGATATTGAAATCTATATTCTAAAGTATAGAGAAAAGATATAGAATTTTATTTTATAGGTATTTGATATTTCACAGAAGAAGAATTATAATAGTTAATTGTAGAATGGAATCATGACGATATGTAAGGCAGATAAGAATGATTCTGATAAGTATCTAGGAAAGAAAAGATGAGGAGTGAGTTAGAACAAAAGAGATATAGTGATAAAAATACTTAAAATAAAGATGTAAAAGGAGTAAAAGAATATGGAGAAACAAGAAATCAGACAAGGATTTTTGACAGGTGAAAGAGCACTCTTTCAGGGAGAAAATCTGCAAATTTTTGATACTATTTTTGCAGATGGGGAATCCCCATTAAAAGAGAGCTGTAATATTGAATTATATGAGAGTATGTTTAAATGGAAATATCCATTATGGTATAGTAAGAATGTCATATTAAAAAACTGTACGTTTTTTGAAATGGCTCGTGCTGGTGTTTGGTATACAGAGAATATTTCTATTGAGGACAGTATAATAGAAGCACCAAAAAATTTCCGCCGTTCTAATAAAATCACATTAAAAAATGTGTCATTTCCAAATGCATCAGAAACACTGTGGAATTGTGATGGAGTTGAAATGGAACAAGTGACAGCAAAAGGAGATTATTTTGCTATGAATAGTCAAAATATGGTGATTCGAGATTTCAGTCTGGTAGGCAATTATTCTTTTGATGGAGTGAAAAATGTTGAGATTCATCATGCGAAAATGTTGTGTAAAGATGCTTTTTGGAATAGCGACCATGTGACAGTTTATGATTCTTTTATTTCAGGAGAATATCTGGGTTGGAATGCAAAAAACTTGACATTGATTAATTGTACAGTGGAAAGTCTTCAGGGAATGTGCTATATTGATAATCTTGTTATGAAGAATTGTCGTCTTTTAAATACGACATTAGCTTTTGAATATTCCACGGTAGATGTTCAAATCAATGGAAAAATTGACAGTGTTTTAAATCCAGCCGGAGGTATTATTCAGGCAGATCATATTGAAAAGCTGATAATGGAAGAAGATAAAGTAGATGTAAATAAAACAAAAATTATTTGTAAAGAAGAAAGGAAACCTGCAATCTAATTTTGATAGGCAGTATGGAGAGGAGGAAACTAGATTGAAATATGATTTTGATTTACAGACAGATCGAAGAAATACAAATTCTTTGAAATGGGATGTAGCAGAACATGAATTGCCCATGTGGGTGGCTGATATGGATTTTCAGACTGCGCCAGAAGTTTTATCTGCTCTGAAAAAGAGAGTAGAACATGGGATCTTTGGGTATTCTATTGTGCCAGAGGAATGGAATCAGGCGATTATGAGTTGGTGGAAAGAACGACATG
>CANRVK010000208.1 GCA_947643285.1 uncultured Eubacteriaceae bacterium | reverse complement strand
AATAGGTTCAAGAGAAAATATAAGAATTATTGATTCCGCAGAATATGGATCTTGTAAAATTGAGATCATGGAGTATCAAAAATTATTAGGTTCTACCAATACAAACAGTGCGATTGACCTTTATTATATGGAAAAGCAGAATATGAAAGCGAGGCAGATCGCGATTTATTTGAATAATGATGCGGTAGCGATAGAGCCGGGAGCTATGAGTTATTTTAAAGGAAATATAGAAATGATTTCTGGTGTTACAATGGGAAATGCGTTAGGAAGAGTGTTTTCGAGTATTACGACAGGAGAACAGATAGCACAGCCAGAATATAAAGGAACAGGATATGTAGTTTTAGAGCCGTCTTTTAAACATTTCTTATTATTAAATTTGGATAATGAAGATATCATCGTAGATAAAGGAATGTTCTATTGCGCACAGAAAAGTGTAAAAATATCCTCTATTTCTCAAAAAAATATCTCATCGGCACTTCTGGGAGGAGAAGGGATTTTTCAAATACGTTTACAGGGCAGCGGATTAGTTGTATTAGAATGTGCTGTTCCGAGTACAGAGATTAATGTTATTGAGTTGAAGAATGAAGTGTTGAAAGTAGATGGGAATTTTGCAGTACTTCGTTCTGGAAATATTGAATTTACGGTGGAGCGGTCAGCAAAGACATTAATCGGTTCGGCTGTGAGCGGAGAAGGGCTTGTGAATGTATATAGAGGAACAGGAGCGGTTTGGTTAGCGCCTAGTATTAAAATTTATAATACGATTAATAGAGCTAGAATGAGTGGTCTTTCTTCTACACAGAGTTTAAATATGAATACAAGTAATAGTCGATAGGGTAGGGGTTCGTTTTGGGTTCGCCCCGACAAGGGAATGCCCTATTCCAACGAAACCGCGCTCTCGCTCCGTTCCAGACGTAGCGGTACTAAATTCGCGGTTTCGCTTCCCCAGAAACTGCTCATTAAGTGCCGACGTCTTCCAAGGGGTTTCTTTTGGAATAGGGAATCCCCTTGCCGGAGCTAGTTTGTTATCATGGGCTGGTTTGTGAAGTTTGATGGTTTCCTGCTTGAATGTTTTGAGAAAAGAAACTTTGTGTAATAGTAATTTAATTTGTTGTGCTAGTTGAATTAAGGAATACTCATAAAATAGGACCTTTTACTTATGCAGAATAGAAAATCCAAAAGAAACATCTTTATAAATTTCAGTTTTCAAATGAACTAGCACAATAAGTTAATTTGGTTATAGTTTTAAATGTCTACCTTTCTAGATTATGCCTGTTAGTGTGAGAATTACTTTTTACAGATCAGAAAAGCCGATAAACTAGCGGAGGGAAGGAACTATTCCAAAAGAAGCCCCTTGGAAGACGTCAGCACTTAATGAGCAGACCTGTTAGGGGCTGCGAATTTAGTGTCCGTTACGTCTGGAACGGAGCGAGAGCGCGGCTTCGTTGGAATAGTTCCTTCCCGTAAGCGAACCTTTGACTTTAAAGTAGGATAGGTTTATAGAATAATTGTTTTTCCTTTTCGGTTAAGAATCACTTATTATTAAAGTTAGAATAAAATATAGTGAGTAGAAGGAAAGGATGATAGTTATGCTCATACCTATTTTGATCGCAATAGCAGTTATTGTTTTAATAATAGGAATATTTGTTCTAATTTGGCATCTGAGAACGAAACGTTTTCAGCCTACGAGAGATAAATTAATACAACAGAATCAAATAAATGAGGATTTGGAAGAATTTGGATTCGCATATGATTTAAAGGGTGATTATTTTTATTCTTTGATGGATTGCTGGCAGAGAGAAGTTGGATATTGTAAACTCTATGATGAAGGCGCACCTCTTTTTAATATGATAATGGATTGTGAACCAGTGACATTTTCTTATGGTGGCAAGAGATGGTTGATTGAACTTTGGAAGGGTCAGTATGGAATCACAACAGGAGGAGAAGTAGGGATATATAATACCAGCAGAGAGGATATTGATACAGATAAATTCCAAGGTACTTTTTATGAAAATATTTCTGATCAAGAACGTTTGCCTATATCTTTTGTACTGAGAAAAAATGGAAAAGTATTGATGAGAAGAAAGGATTTGCATTGGTGGTTGACAGGGTTTAAGTTGGGGGAATTTTCTACAACAGATTCTTTGACCATGGATGTGAAAATAGTATTTCCAAACCAAGAGATGTGTAAAGCTTTTACAGGAGGATTAAAAGCGATTGGCTATCAAAGAAAAGAGTTTTCTGTGAGGGGAAGAAGAGTTACTGTGCATTATACAAAACCTCATAGTTCACAAACATTTAGTAGAAATCCTGTCCAAGAAGCATTAGTACAGCAAACAAATGAGAATAATTGCAAACTTTATGAAACAGCGACGAGAAAGTATACAGATACTTTAGATAAAATAGAATATTTAAAAACAGCTATGCCAGAATTATATGAGGTGTTTTTACATTCTCTATATGCAAATGGGTTATATAAGGCGTTTGATTGGATAAGAGAAATTATATTTGATAAACCGTCATATCCACCGAAACCGCCTTATGAGCCAGAACCACCGTGCAGACCGAAGCCTCCGTGTCCGCCGAAACCGCCATGTAGACCGAAGCCTCCGTGTTCACCAGAACCGCCGAGTAGACCGAAGCCCCCGAGTCCGCCGAAACCGCCGTGTAGACCGAAGCCTCCGTGTCCGCCAGAACCACCGTGCAGACCGAAGCCCCCATGTCCGCCGAAACCGCCGTGCAGACCAAAACCTCCATGTTGTTCTTCGGTTTGTCGGTTAAATGAGGAATATATTGATTATAATCAGATGGAAAGACAAGATGATAGGAGAACATTAGAACAGGAAGATTTTTTTGATAGTGTAGATTTATATGATTATAATGCAGAAATATATACAGAACGAAGAAGTGTTATAAAACAATCACAAGAAAATGAAGAAGATATTCTCGGAGGTAGATAGAATGTCTTTTTTGGAAAAGAGATTGCAGTCTGTATATCAAAATGCTCCTATCATTCCTTATCATTCAAGGACAAAATTTATTCTTATGAGTGATTGTCATAGAGGACAGGGGAATGCAGCAGATAATTTTCTGCAAAATCAAAATGTATTTTATGGAGCGTTAGAATATTATTACCAAAATGGGTTTATTTATATTGAGTTAGGTGATGGAGATGAGCTTTGGGAGAATCGAAAGATAAAACCTATCATAGATATTCATAGTGATGCATTTTGGATGTTATCTAATTTTTATAGAGAAAATCGGCTTTATATGCTCTATGGAAATCATGATATAGTAAAAAAATATTCTTATACCTGCAAAAATTATAAAAGTTATTATTGTGAAAGCGAGAGAAAAAATATAAATCTATTTCCTGATATACAGATTACAGAAGGTATTATTTTGGAAAATGTGGAGAATAAGGAACGGATTTTTTTGGTGCATGGGCATCAAGGGGATATATTGAATGATACTTTATGGCCTGTTGCGAGATTTTTAGTGCGTTATATCTGGAGAAGTTTAGAATTAGTTGGCTTTTTAGACCCTACAGGGGGAGGAAAATCTTACAGAAAAAAAGAAAAGATAGAGAAAAAATTATCTTTTTATGCAGAAAAGAACGAACAGATAGTAATCGCTGGTCATACACATCGACCATTTTTTTCAAAACCAAAGGAAGGATTATATTTTAATGATGGAAGTTGTGTGCATCCTAGATGTATTACTGGAATAGAGATTGAAAATAATCAAATTTCTTTAGTGAAATGGGCAATATGTACTAGAGCTGACAGAAGTTTATATGTGGGAAGAGAAATATTAGAAGGACCTGTCTGTATTTCAGATTATTATGGGAAAGGATAACCTTTCCCATAACTATAAAATTACTTCATCATATAGAAAAATTCCTATTGAGTAAAAATATATGATAGATATAGTTGATTTTAAAGTCAAATTTTATTATAATTTAAACAAGTATAAGATTAGAGAAATGGATTTTAATAGGTGAATTAGATAAAAAGGAGGAGAAAAATATTAAAAAACTGTACAAATATGAAAAATAGAAGGGAATGAGAATGGATGAAGGAAAAGACGACACAAAAAAAGAGGACGATAAAGAATAAATTATTAAAGACAACAATCAGTGTATTGACTATTTCATTATTATTAGTGGGCGTGGTTTCTATTTGTTTTACAATAAATAGTACGCAAAATTCTTTAGAGCAGACGATGAGAGAAACAGTGAAAATCGCTTCTTTAGAGATACAAAAGGAACTAGATGGATATGAAAGTCTTATCTATGAAATATCTGGAAATACAGTATTTTCTTCTAGTGCAGCAAATGAAGCTAAAGTCATGGAAGAATGTGGAAATATAGAAAAAAGACATGGCTTCATTAAAGTGAGAGTGGTAAATGCTAGTGGTATGATGAAGGGAGATATTATTAGTGTAAAGGAAGAAGAATACTTTAAAGCAGTAAAAAGTGGACAGAGAATATACATATCCGATCCCGTTATAGATAAAGAAAGGAATTTGGCATATATTATCTATTCTGCTCCTATCTATAAAGATTCTGAATTTTATGGCGCATTATATGTGGAAGTAGATGCTTCATTTTTAAGTAATACGGTATCAGAAATCTGTATTGGTTCTGGAGATGCTGTTATTCTGAATTCAAAAGGAACTGTGATAGGAAATAAAGATAAACAATTAGTATTAAATCAATATAATACACAAGAAGAAGTAAAGAAAGATAAAAGTTTGAAAAAACTAGCACAGTTAGAAAAGGATATGATAAATGGAGGAACAAATTTTTCTGGATATTCTCATAAAGGAGAGGGCAAATATATGGCTTATTTGCCGATAGCAGGAACAAATGGCTGGAGTATGAATATGTCTATCACAAAGAGCGAATTTTTAAGAGGGACTTATATGTCTATTGCATTTATAGCAGGAATAGCATGTCTTTTTATCGTCATTTCTATCTTTTGTATGCGTAAAATTGCAATTTCTATTTCAGAACCCATTATAAAATGTATTAAGCGTATTGAACTTTTAGCAGAAGGTGATATTCATAGTCCTGTTCCACAGATAGAAGCGAATGATGAAACAGCGATTTTAGCAGATAGCATGAATCGTCTGATAGATGACTTTAAGAGAGTGGTCGGGGATATTTCCTATATATTAGGAGAAATGTCAAATGGCAATTTTAAAGTGGAGAGCCGAGAGGAAAATAGCTATTTAGGAGATTTTGAGGATATTAAACATTCCATGAAGAAACTGAAAACAGCTTTAATAGAAACTTTATTAAAGATTAGAGATGTGGCAAATCAAGTGTCATTCGATTCTTCACAGATGGCAGAAAGCGCACAAGGTTTAGCGCAAGGCGCTACTGATCAGGCAAGAGCAGTAGAAAAGCTGCAGGTTACGATTAATGATGTGACAGATCAGACTTTAAAGAGTGCAGAAGCGGCTGTAGAAGCATATAAAGAGGCAGAGAGTGTCAATGAAGTGGTAAATGCCAGCAGGGAAAAACTCTCAAAGATGTCAAACGCGATGGAGGAGATTAATCAGACTTCTCAGAGAATCGGAAATATTATAGCCAGTATAGAAGATATCGCATCACAGACGAATCTATTAGCATTAAATGCAGCGATTGAAGCTGCAAGAGCCGGAGAAGCAGGAAAAGGTTTTGCTGTGGTAGCAGAAGAGATAAGAAAATTAGCAGAACAGAGCGCACAGGCGGCAGTAGATACAACACAGCTCATTGAATCTTCTATGGACGAAGTAGCAAGAGGAAATGAAATTACACAAGAAACCGTAAATTCTTTGAAACAGGTTATCAGTGGTGTGAATACCGTATTACAGTCTGTAAATGGTGTACAAGAAACCGCTACAAGACAAGCAGAGGCGATGAAGCAGGTAGATGAAGGAGTAGAAAAGATTTCTGGAGTGGTACAAAATAATTCCGCCACAGCACAGGAAACTTCTGATACAAGTGAAGAACTTTCCGCACAAGCTGCTGCATTAGATGAATTAGTAGAAAAATTTGAACTATAAAGAATAGAAAAAATAAGAAGGAGAATATTGCGATATCATTTTATTTGCAGATTCTCTTTCTTTTATTTATAGGAGAGGTTTTATTTGTGATGGTTATTAAGAAGAATGGGTAAATTTTTGGGGGCTATTTAAGTAAGTTTTGTGTTGTGTTTCCGCATGAGCAAGTCTTCTATTCCAACGAAGCCGCGCTTTCGCTCCGTTCCAG
>CANRVK010000207.1 GCA_947643285.1 uncultured Eubacteriaceae bacterium | reverse complement strand
GATTATTCTGGCGTATCACATAAGGAACACCCATCTTTAATTTCTCTTCCACTTCTTCCTTCGTTAAGCTCAAACAATGCTTATCATAAATAGAAATCTCTTTTCCTTCTACAATCTCTGTACGAAGTCCCGCTAATCTCTCCTTATCACAGAAACAATAATATGCCTCTCCTTTTTCAATTAACTTTTTCGCATATTCTAAATAAATTCCCTGTTTCTGTCTTTCACTCTGCACATAAGGTCCTACTCCTTTATCCTTATCTGGTCCTTCATCATGTATTAAACCTGTTTTCTGTAAAGTATTATAAATAATATCTAATGCCCCTTCTACAAAACGCTCTTGATCTGTATCCTCAATGCGCAATAAAAAATCGCCGCCTTCATGTTTTGCGATTAAATAAGCATATAATGCTGTTCTCAAATTTCCTACATGCATCCTACCAGTTGGACTAGGTGCAAATCTTGTCCGAATTTTCTGATTCATTTCTTCACTCTCTTTCATTCAATAAATTTATATTTCATTATATAATAGCTTTTTTTGAAACACAACCTTTTCTTCATAAAAATTTCTACGATTCCACCTTTCTATTCTATCATTATCCTTAGATAATTACAAACCTCCACCCATATAAATACCACTCTTCCTAAAAATTCTTTCTACATACCTCCTCCCTTAGATTTCATAGCTTATCATAACATTCGATTTTCCAAAAGTAAAACCGCCAACAACCTAGCGAAAGCAAGAAAGTATTCCAAAAGAAACCCCTTGGAAGACGTTGGTACTTAATAAGCAGTTCCGCAAGAAGCGGGGCTGCGAATTTAGTACCGCTACGTCTGGAACGGAGCGAAAGCGCGGTTTCGTTGGAATACTTCCTTGCTTAAGCGACCCTTTCCCCCTCAATCCCCCAAAAACTATAACTACCTATCCTATAACCTTTTATCCACCTACCATCTTTTCAGAAATATAACCCAAAAAATATTTAACCCCCCTAACTCACCCATTCCCTTTTTTAATAGTAATAAACAATAACCTCCAAAAGTCTGAATAGTACTATATTATTAAAATTTATCTATCTTTTTCTATTTCTTGTTGATTTTATTTCTATTTCGTATATAATTAAAGCATAGGTATACTTTTTCATAGAAAATTATTTTATTATTTTTCATTTACTGACTTTGTATTTTCTTTTCAAAAGTCATTCTTACAATAAACTAACTATAGGGAGGCGATTCTTCTATGGCATATGAGATGTTAAAAAGTGCAATCATGGAATGTAATAATATTGTATTTATGAGCGGCTCAGGATTTTTAAGAGAAATTGGTGTTCCCAATTATCGTGATGAACAAGAAGCTTATGATATCGAACTTGAATATGGTTATTCACCAGAAGATTTATTTAGTGCCAGTTTTTTCAGCACAAGACCAGAACAATTTTTCCGTTATTACAAAAACAAAATTTTATATTTAGACGGAAAACCCAATAATGCCTATTATGCATTAGCTCGTTTAGAACAACAAGGAAAACTAAAAACAATTATCACCCGAAGCATGTATGGTATTCACCAGATGGCCGGAAGTAGACATGTTTTAGAATTACATGGCAGTATTTATCAAAACTTCTGTATGAACTGCGGAGCTACTTATTCTGCAGAATATATTAAAAATAGTACTGGTATTCCACACTGTGCAAAATGTCAAGGACCTATCCGCCCTAACGTCAGCTTATATGGAGATATGTTAAATAATACCATTATATCACAGGCAGCAGAAGCTGTCAGCAATGCACAAATGTTAATTGTAGCTGGCACTCATTTAAATTCTTATCTATCAGAACGATTGCTTCAATATTTTCACGGCACTCGCTTGGTATTGATTAATAATGAATATCATTTCAGTGATACAAATGCTAACATTATCATTCATGAAAATGTAAGTGATGTCCTTCCGACTGTCATTCCATAGCAAAAATAAAAAGTTCTATCTCATTTCTAAAAATTAGAAACAAATCTTTAAAAAATGAATTACATAAAATCCATTCGCTTTGTAAATCGACTTATAGTAAAATAGCTGTCGTAAAATAGAAAAAAGAGAATCTATTTTACGACAGCTCTATTCTTTTTTATTGTCAAATCGGATATTCGCAATCCGCTTCGCTACTTGCTCATAACCTCATAGCTGCTATCGCAGCTTTTCCGTGGGAGTCTGCACTCCCACGGAAACAAGGAAGTCCCAACCCACCTCTTTCGCCTTGGCGACTTAGAAGCGGGGGACTTCCTTGATGAGGTTAAACAGAAGGGAATTGTTTTCTGCCCTCTTTTATCATAATTTTGCTTGGAAATAATCCTGCTTTTTTTAATGCTGGTCTTAATGCTAAATAAATCACTGCTACTAAAATAACAGATACAATAGCATTAATAAAGGTTGCTGCGCTCGACCATTTCGTCAGTATAGAAGCCGCTTCTGCATTGATCCCTAAGATATACTTTTTATATACATACCCTACTAATGGATCAAATATCACATTAAATCCCAAGCCTCCAACTGATGCTAATATCGTCCATTTTAACACATATTTCTTATCTTCATGCTCATTGATTTTTCCTATTTTGTGTGCGATTAACCCTGTGATCAATCCAATACAAAACTTTAATATAAAGGTTTTAGGCGCTGAAGAAATATAAGCAGGATCTAATAAATCTGCTAAAGTCATTCCAATAGAACCAGCCAGCCCTCCATATACTCCTCCTAACAAAAGTGCCCCCAATACACAAAAAGCATTTCCGATATGTAGTGCCGTAGCTCCTCCGGGAACAGGAATCGGAATTTTCAGATACATAAAAGATACAAAACATAGAGCTGCCAGCAACGCGGTTTGAGCGAGTTTTATCACAGTTGTATTTTTCTTCATAGTTCCTTCCTCTTTTCTAATAAATTTTCTCTATCATACCACGCTACTGGTTTTTTTTTAATATCCAGTTTTATATTTTTTATCCATGCCAGTTTATTGATAAAAAACCACAGACCATAAACAACAAGTGGCTCTTTACAGCTTACGAATCACTTTGCACGGATTACCGACAGCCAGACACTTAGAAGGAATATCCTTTGTAACAACACTTCCAGCCCCAATGATACTGCCTTCTCCAATCGTTACTCCCGGCAAAATCAAAGCTCCTGCACAAATCCAAACATTATCACCTATAGTAACTGGATGTGTGTATTCCAAACCAGCAATACGTTGTTCTATATCCATTGCATGTTCTTCTGTTATAATACAGACATTTGGAGCAATAAATACATTATTCCCAATCGTAATTTTTCCACTGTCCATCAATTTACAATTAACATTAAGAAAAAAATTGTCCCCCACAGTTGTATTATATCCATATGTACAGAAAAGTGGCTGTTCTACTACACAGTTACTTCCAACCTTTCCCAGTATTCCCTTAATTGCTTCACTTCTCGCTTCCCGATCCAGCGGATTTAAATTATTATATTCATACAACTTCTTTATCGTTATCTCACGATCTGCAACAAGTTCTGGATCTCCCGGTTGATATAACATTTCCGCATATGATTTTTCTTTTTCTGTCATCATTCCCTCTCCTCTCTCTATTTCCCAATTAATACAACGATTGTTCTCTGTGAAAGATGAATATTTTTCTGATCTTCTAATAAAAGTTCTTCCCCCGTCTTATAAAAATCTTTTTCTGCCTGTGTATCTGTAGTAATTGCCAGAAACCAATGTTTTCCCTTAGAAAGATTAGGAAGCGCAAAATCATGTTCTTCCCAATGTAAATTACATGCTAAATACAACATATCATCTGGATCTTTTCCATATTGCTTTGTATATGACCCACAAAACATAAGACCAATATATCTGCTATATCCATCTAATTCGGGATACCATGCCTTTGCACTGTGAAAAGACAAATCTGGACACCCCATCGCCCCATAATCCATCATTTTAAGAGGTTTGGGAAGATGTAAAATCGAATGTTCTTTTCTAAACCGAATGAGTTCCTTCACAAACTCAAAAAGAGAAGCGTTTTTCTTTTGTAAATTCCAGTTTATCCAAGAAATTTCATTATCCTGACAATAAGCATTATTATTTCCCTTTTTCGTTCTGCCTATCTCATCTCCAGCTAAAAGCATTGGTGTTCCTTGACTCATAAACAATAGAATCAGCGCATTTTTCATCTGTTTTAATCGCTTTTCTAATACTTTCTTTCGCTTTGTTTCCCCCTCCACACCACAATTCCATGTGAAATTATAAGGATTTCCATCTCGATTCCCTTCTCCGTTCGCTTCATTACACCTTCTTTCATAAGTGACCATATCCGCTAATGTAAAAGAATCATGATTAGAAATATAATTAACAACCCCTATATCTTCTGGATTGCGTGTGAAGCGATAAATAAAACTATTGATTTGGTCTTCATCAGACTTTAAAAACTTTCGGATATCCACTAAAAAGCCATCATTATATTCTCCTAAATTTTTTCTATGAAATGGCTTTTTCTTTCCATAAATATGGTTTGTATCCCATTGATTTCCGAAAATCTTTATTCCAGCTAAACTAGGATCTTGCGCGATTAAAGTCATAGGAGCTACATCTGCATTGACATGAAGTGCATCAACATGATATTCCATAACCCAATATTTTAAGCAATCTAAAATCATATAGGACTTTGTCCCTTGTGCAAAATAAAGTTCTATCCCAATTTCAATTCCATTTTTATGAAGTTCTTTAATTAATTGCTTCAATTCCCAACAAACATCTTTATCCTTTGCATACGCCGTTTTCGGTGAAAAATAAAACCCTTCTGTAAATCCCCAATAATTAATAATCGCTGCATCTTCTAACTTTTGTGTTCCCACCATATAGACAGGATATTCCGGCACTATTAATTCTTCAAATTCATGAATCGGCATAAGTTCCACTAATGTAATCCCTAATTCCTTTAAATACGGAATCTTTTCTATAATTCCTGTATACGTCCCTTTCGCCTGCACATTAGAAGAATGATGTCTAGTAAATCCTCTGACATGCATTCTATAAATAATGCTGTCTTCATATGGAATATCAAGAGGTTTATCACCTTCCCACGGAAAATCCTCTGTCAAAAAACCACATCTCACTTCTTTCGCTGACCTTCCCCACTTCTCCTTTCCATAAATCCTCCTCGCATAAGGATCTTGAAAAACTTTCCCGCCACAACAAAAATTATATTCATATTCCTCTGGATTCAAATCTTCCACATATAAATATGCAATTTTGCCTTGTCTATTTTCTTTTGGAAAGAAGATTTCCCTATCCACTTTTAATCTTTTATTTCCTTTTTTATATAGTAATAAAGAAATCTCTCTGTCCTCTGGAAGTTCTACTGCGAAATTTATTCCTTCTTCTTCTATTGTCACTCCTAAAGGAAGTGGCACTCCTTTTTTTCTCTTATCCATCTCGTAATAACCTCCATCATCTTCAAGAATTAAAGCCCCGAATTATCCTTTATACTGATAAAATGACACTAAATGATTCTTTTTTTTCATTCTTTTGTTGTCTAACTTTTATTTTACTATCTTTTTGTTCTAATCACAAGGTTATTTTTGTTTTTCTTTTAAAAGCTTTTTATCATTTTTTTATACCTATCCTCTTTTTTATAATAGAAAAAATAAAGATATCACAATATTTCATTGTAATATCTCTATTTACTCATTTTTTTATTTTCCCAAAATAATAAATAAAATCCAAGACATCTCATACTATAAAAAAAACATTTGAACCAAAGGGGGCGCTCCGGAAAGACACCATTCCAACGAAGCCGCGCTCCCGCTCCGTTCCAGATGTAGCGGACACTAAATTCGCAGCCCCGCTTCCTGCGAAACTGCTCATTAAGTGCCGACATCTTCCAAGGGACTGCTTTTGGAATGGTGTCTTTCCTCCGCTAGTCTGTGACATAGGCAAGTTTATGAAATACTATAACAACTGTCTATCATAGATAATAAATAGCTCAAGAGCTGAAAATTGTATCTATTATATGTTATATACAAAAACGAAGCTATTTCTCACTATCATGTAACCTCCAGAAAACTGAACCACTACTGACTGAAGGCTAGGGGGATAACCTCATTATACAAACAATAAATCCATCCGTAAAACAATCAACATTTGCACCTTACAACGCTTAACGCAAAAGGGACAATTTTTCTAGAATAGCCAATCACTAGCAAAGGCAAGGAAGTATTCCATAAGAAGCCCCTTGGAAGACGTTGGTACTTAATGAG
>CANRVK010000206.1 GCA_947643285.1 uncultured Eubacteriaceae bacterium | reverse complement strand
AAAAAGTGCAGGGGAAAGTCTGCCCTTTGGATTCCCCAGGTAAAGTTACACTATCTTGCCGGAGCGCACCCCTTGACTTTTTTGGGGAATTAGGATAGAATAAATAAGGTTTTTAGTAATTGAATAGTAGGGTAAGTGTTTGTGCCAACTGTCGTAAATAGTCAAAGATCTGTAAAACCCATTAGGAGGGAAAGCTTATATTTTCGAGTGGTTGGTATTTTTATGCGGAGAATTTGGAGAGGAGAATGGTGATGAAGAATTATGATGTGGTTATTATTGGGGCTGGTCCAGCAGGTATTTTTACAGCGTTAGAGATGATAAAGAAAGGAACGTCAAAAAAGATTGCTCTGATAGAGAAAGGAAAACCTGTAGAAAAGAGAAGCTGTCCTAAGACGAAGACAAAGAAATGTTTAAATTGTAAACCGTATTGTCATATTACAACGGGGTTTTCGGGAGCAGGTGCATTTTCTGATGGGAAATTATCTTTGAGTTATGAAGTGGGAGGAGATTTGCCTACTTTAATTGGTGAGGAAATCGCACAAGAAACAATAGATTATACAGATAAAATTTATTTGGAATTTGGAGCGGACAGTAAGATAGAAGGGCTTGATCGGGTAGAGGAAACGAAAGATATCAGGCGCAGAGCTATTCAGGCGAATTTAAAGTTAGTGGATTGTCCAATACGTCATTTAGGAACAGAAAAGGCACAGGAAATTTATTATAAGATTGAGCAATATTTACAGGAAAATGGAGTGGATATTTATTTTAATTATTTGTGTAAGGATTTGATCATAGAGAATGATATTTGTAAAGGGGTTATTTTAATAGATTCTGCTACTCATGAGGAAAAGGAAACTTTAATGGGAGAGAATATTGTAGTGGCAACTGGAAGAAAAGGGGCAGATTGGTTAGAAAGGCTCTGTGAACAGCATGGAATTATGCATCAGCCGGGGACAGTGGATATCGGGGTGAGAGTGGAAGTGAGAAATGAGATTATGGAGTATGTTAATAATGTGCTCTATGAATCTAAGTTGATCGGGTATCCTGCTCCATTTAAAGATAAAGTGAGGACATTCTGTCAAAATCCCGGAGGTTTTGTGAGTCAGGAGAATTATGATAATGATTTGGCGGTGGTGAATGGACATTCTTATAAAGAGATTAAATCACAGAATACGAATTTAGCGATTTTATGTTCTCATAATTTTACAGAACCTTTTAACCAGCCTATCGCTTATGCCAAGAAGATAGGAGAACTCACGAATATGTTGGGAAGTGGGCATATTTTAGTGCAGCGCTATGGAGATATTTTAAGTGGAAAGAGAACTTGGCAGAAAGAATTGAGCCAGTCTAATGTGCGCCCGTCTTTGCCGGATGCGGTAGCAGGAGATATTACAGCGGCTATGCCATATCGTGCGATGACAAATATTATTAATTTTATTCAGGCAGTTGACCATGTTGTGCCGGGATTTGCGAGCAATGAAACTTTGTTATATTCTCCTGAATTAAAATTTTATAGTAATCGGGTGAAGATGACGAAAGAATTTGACACAAATATTAAAGGATTGCATTGTCTGGGAGATTCTAGTGGATGGACAAGAGGACTTATGATGGCATCTGCGATGGGAGTATTGATGGGAAGAAGATTAGCATAGAGGATAATATGAAAAAAGAAGAGATAAAGATTGGATATTTAAAATGGTATGGGGGATATAATTCAAAGACAGGTCATGAAAATCATTTTGGTTTTATCAATAAGATAGAAAAAGATGAGAGTATTTTTTTCCATAAGAAAAATATCAGAGCATTAAGTCATTTGATAGAACAGTGTCAAATGAATAAAAATAATAAGAAAATATATGTTGTATTTGAAATGAGAATAGGAAAAGATAATGGTATTTATGCAGCAGATGTGAGATTATTGTCTGAGATGGAAAGGGAAGAAATCATATTATTATTGGATAGGGAACAAAAAAATATAGAGAAGGTTTTATGTAGTTCTGAATATGAAATATATCAGGATGATTTGTTAAGACAGATACCATGGAATAAATTGAGTAATTATGATTTTTATACGATTTCTTCTGAGATACCAGAGGAGAGTAAATTATATCAGTTCCTTTTCTTTATAAAACCAGAATATATTTTTGAAAACCATTTTGAAGAGAATATTAGATATTTATATTATCCAAAAGTGAGAGAAAGTTTTTTAAAAAATTATCGGGAAGGATATTTTGACAAGAGTATTTGTTTTTATCTCAATCAGTTGATGCGTTATAAAAATGAAACAATTGCTGGTTATAGTTTTTATATGGTATTAAAAGATATAGTTCTTTCTATTGATTGGAGCAAGGAAGAGTGTAGTTCTATCATAGAGCTTGAACTTTGGAATCATATGATAAGATATAATCATGAGGCAAAGGTGATACTATCGGCAGTGCCGCGGTTAATCCTAGAAAGTGAAAAAATATGTAGGGGGTTGACTGTGGATATTATGATGGCTATCCAGATAAAAGAGTATCTGGATAGCCAAGATAAGTTTGACTATTTGTTGGAACATCTAGGAGATTATGAAAAAAGGTATATATGCAGTATTTGTGATACTAAATTTCTTGTCTATAATAATAAGGCGTTGCAATATATAGCGGATGAGCAATTTCTTAAAATGATAAAGGAAATGAAGATCAATTGGGCGAGTTTGGATATTAATTATATATCGAAAGTGGGAGAGATAATAAGAGGGGTAGAGGCTGATATTCATAAAAAGACAGCGGTGTATATTGCAGAAAAAACTTATGAATGTGAAACAAGCTTTCATATACCTTGGTGGCAAAATTTTTCTGATAGTGTGAAGGTGAGAATTTTATTATATTTATCTAATTTTTGGAGAGAATGGAAAGACAGATATTATGATAAAATAAAAGAGGTCTATGAATATGAGAGTTGTCGTTGTCATAGGCTGATTCTTTCATTATTAGAATTTTTAAGTATTATTTATGTTGATAGTTTTTTTGATAAGCAGAATATATTTTTAGGAAATAGGGAAAGAGGAAATGCACATGAGCATTTCGTCAAATATATCATAGAATGTTTTAATAGTGATAAAAATGTTACACATGAATTAAGATGTCTGCTGGAAAAATGCCATCAGAATAATAGTGATAAGCAGATAAACTATTTCTGTGATGCGAAAGACTGGAGAAGTGTAAATGGAGTATTTTGTCCGAAAGGATATGAAAGACCAAATAATGGATATAAAAAATGTAATTATATGAATAATCTAGCGGATACTCAATATAAAAATACAAAGAAGTTTGAACATCAATGTTTGACAGATTATTTAATAAATATAGGTTTTAATCCAGATTTAACGGAAATTGGGATAATGAAGGGAAAAGAATTATCTTATTCCTATAAAATATCTGCATGGGTGAATAGGTTAATTGAAATGAAAGAAAGATTAAAATGCCACAAATGCAAAAATACATTTATTGTTAAGTTTGAATATTCTATGAAATTGATGGCAAGGCTTTCTGCAACAAGATTTTCTTGTATCATGGCAGATATAGATGATTCTCATGATCATGATGTATACATAAATTTTTGTATCAATAAAAACTGTGATGCAATTATTGACAGCAGAGAATGTAAAATTCAGGATAGATTTGGATATTATGTGTGTCCTATTTGTGGAAGCAGTAAAGAATATTCATCAGGAAAGATTTGTCCAGAGTGTGGTGAGGATAGTATGCTAAAAGTAAATGGCGGCAAAGTGATATGCGGAAAATGCGGATATCAATTTTATTTGAAATAATTTAAAAATGATTTTTTATGAAAGAAAGATAAAAAGAACGGTTGTAAAATAAATTTAGATATTAGATGTAGTGGATATTGTATGGTATCCTATCATAATATAAAAATTTTATTTTACAACCGTTCTTTTTGAAAATAAATAATGATATTTATAGTTTATGTTTTTTCCTTATTGTAAAAGTGTTTTTATGGACAGAATGGAATAGGAAATGAGATTTACTTTTCATTTTTGGGTATGGCAAATTTTCTATATAAATCCCGTTTTTTTAAGTTATTTTTTTGTGCTCTTTTTACCCAAAAATGATTTGCAGCTTTGATAAAGAAGAATCTTGGAAAATAGCTGGGAATGACATAGATAGTTTCTCCTGCTGTCTGCTGAAAAATGGTATGGCTGAATTTTTGAATCGCTATTCCAAGGTTTTTATTTGGACCTTCTTCTAATGGCATAGTGCGCAATGAACCCAACATTTCACCAGAGCCTATGCCAATAGCCTGCCCGAAAGGAAGGCTTACTCTTGAACACCAATTTTTTAAAATTTCAATCCCTAGTTCATTTTGTTTTCCTTCATAAAAACCACAATTTACGATTCCATAAACAGTGGCAGAACAGGGAGAAGATGTTAAAACTTCTTCCATTTTTCTCAGGAAAGATAAAACATTAGAGGGTAAAGAATCCACATAAAGTGGAAAAGCGAATACAATCGCCTGACTATTTGCTATATCGGTATAAAAATCAGCTTCCGAATAAGGAGAGGTGATAGTATATTGTTTTATGATGATATCGTTTGGGGTATCTTTTGTAAGGCTGTTTTGAAGTAGCTCCAAAAAATAGCAGCTATTGCTGTTTTTTCCTTTGGGACTCGCATTGATAAAGACTATATTCATCTAAATTTGCCTCCTAATTCTAATGGATTTTTAAGAAAAATGGTTTCACAGTTAGAAACATTTAGGTTACATGCATTTGCCTGTACTAATTGTTTTGCCGTCGATATTTCAGTTGAAGTGAGATCTTCTCCATAAAAATAGGCGGTGAGCGAAAAGGAAGTTTTATAGCGGAGTTTATGATGTACCATGCCATTTCTCACTTTAAAGAATGGAAGCAGATAGGAAATACTTCTGTCTAAGAGAACCTTCACCTCTGGACTATAACAGCCATAAATACAACGACTGATAATGATAAATTCTTCACTGCTTGCTAGGAATTTTCCCATATTGTGATATTTGTCTGGAATACAGCATTTTGCAGGACTTTTTACCCAGCAGCCAAAACAGCCTGTACAAGGGGTGATATCAGCACAGCCGGAAATAATTTTATAGTCAGAAGAGTGATGGGAAAATAATGTTTTTGCCATATCTTCTGGTAAATCGTGAATAATAAGTTTCATTTTAAAAAATCCTTTCTATAATAAAATAAAAAACTCTTGGAAAAGTTTTTTGTATTTTTTATGTATTTCTTATTTAGGAATAGGTTAGGTCTTCTGCCTATCTACAGCAAGAACACTCATGACTAAAGCCACAAGTGTTCTGGTTATATTGTTATGTTTCTAATAAAACATTTCCAAGATAAAAAATTAATTTTTAAAAGTTTTAGTTATATCCATCGATTGGTTCTTCTGGAATGATAATAGCTGCTATAATATAGACAAGGATACCTGAGCCTCCGAGGAAACAAAATAATGCGAAAAGAAGGCGAATAACAGTAGGATCTAATTTTAAATATTCAGCAATACCTCCACATACACCGCAAACCATTCTATTACTGCGAGATTTATATAATCTTTTTGATTCCATATTCATATGTTTCATCCTCTCTTTTTTATATGATAAATTTGTATGAAAACAAATATATGAGTATTTTTCGATATACCTGTTTTATATTTTTATTATATTTATATATTATTATATCCATGAAGAGTAAAAATGTATAGTGAAAGTTTACATGATTTTAAATTACATTTGTCATGAGGGAAATTAGAGAAATTAGAAATCTTATATTCTATTTTAAAATTTAATAATCGAGTAGGGAAGACTTTCCTACTCGCCGCGCGACCCGTGTGCCGCACTAGCGGCATATTTCATCTGCACGAGTCTGCGCATATAAAAAATGCCCCTTTAATAAGGGACATTTAATTAAAAAGATAATGCTCTATAAAGCTGCTAACGGGATTTGAACCCGTGACCTCCGCCTTACCAAGGCGACGCTCTACCTGCTGAGCCATAGCAGCATAAAATAGATATTTTTAAATTTTAATAAACCACTCAGTTACATAATATATCATATAAGATAAGAGTTTGTCAAGAGGAAAATTAGATTTTTGTACATCATGTATATAAGAAAATAAGAGATTGAAAAACAAAGAAAATGATAGAAAATAAATTTATAATTGTTTGGGGGAATACTTTGACGAAAGGGTCGCTGCGACAATGAAGTAATACAGCGAAGCCGCGCGTTAGCTCCGTTCCAGAAGTATAGGAAACAAAATTAGC
>CANRVK010000205.1 GCA_947643285.1 uncultured Eubacteriaceae bacterium | reverse complement strand
GCTACTGCCTCTTTAATCGCAGCAGGAAAAGGAGATTTTGGAATCAGTTATCAAGAAGATGTCACTATTGCACTCACTTCAGAAGATCCTCTTCCAATTAAAGCAGTTGCAACTATTATTCAGCATAATACTTCTGGTTTTGCCTCTTATAAGGAAAATGGAATTACCTCTGTCAAAGATTTTGAAGGGAAAACTTATGCTGGTTGGGGCGGACCGGGAGAAGAGGCTGTGATGAAAGCGGTGATGAATGGCGCAGATGCCGATTTTTCTAAATTGAATATTATCATCTCTGATGGAGCAGGTTTTGAAGCTTTAAAGGATAAAGTGGATATTATGTGGTTTTTTGAAGGATGGGATAATGTTAAGGCATCTATGAATAATTTTCCGTTAAATTATATGGAACTCAGACAATTAGATTCTCGTTTAGATTATTATACTCCTATTATCATCACAAATAATAAGATGATAGAAAAAAATCCTGATATCATTCGCAAATTTTTATCTGCTACGGAAAAAGGATATGATTATGCGATACAAAATCCTGAAGAAAGTGCAGAAATCTTGAATAAATTCGCACCGGATTATGATATAGAAATGCTAAAAAAATCTCAAAGTTTCCTATCCTCTAAATATAAAGAAGATACGGATCAATGGGGCATTATGAAAGATGAGGTTTGGGACAATTATACTGATTTTATGGTAGAATATGGTGTGATTCATCAAAAAATCCCTGCTTCTTCTTGTTATACAAATGAATTTTTGCCACAATAAATCAGAGAATTTTTTATAAAAAGGGAAATATTGTTGTCAACTATCCAGTACCGAAAGGTAGTGGACTTTCTCCTACGACAAACGAAAGGAATTTATGTATGAAATTAAAAATGGAACAATTATCTTTTTCCTATTCAACCAAAAACATATTTTGCGGATTATCTTTTCAGGTGAATCAAGGGGAATTTGTGAGTATCGTAGGTTCTTCTGGGTGTGGCAAATCTACTATTTTAAATATACTAGCTGGAATTTTAGTACCTGAAAAAGGGGAAATTTATGTAGATGAACAGCCAATTCATGGTATTTCTACTCATTTTTCCTATATGCCTCAAAATGATTTACTTTTTCCTTGGAAAACTATCTTAGAAAATGTCTGTCTATATGGGAAGATTCATCATAAAGAGGAAGATGTGAAAAAGCATGAACTGGCTAAATATCCGATTTTTGGGCTGGAAGGTTATGAAAATGTTTATCCCTCCGCCCTTTCTGGGGGTATGAGGCAAAGAGCTGCTTTTTTAAGAACTGCTCTTTGTGAAGCGGATATTTTGTTATTAGATGAACCTTTTGGTGCATTAGATGTGATTACTAGAACAGATATGCAAGATTGGCTGGTTTCTATGAAAGAACAATTAAATAAAACCACTCTTTTGGTAACACATGATATTGATGAAGCGATTTACTTATCTGACCGTATTTTCATATTAGGGGGAAGTCCTTCTTCTATTACGAAAATAATTCCGATAGAAGAACCGCTTAGGACACGGGAATGGCTTTATGAACAGGGAGAACTCAGAACGGATATTTATCAATTTATAAAAGAAAATAAATGAGAAAAATGGATAGTTCAGATTTAATAGTCAAAGGGGCGCTGCGGCAAGGCATGTTCTAACGAAGCCGCGCTTTCGCTCCGTTCCAGACGTAGCGGTACTAAATTCGCAAATCCCGCTTCTTGCGGGTTTGCTTATTAAGTACCGACGTCTTCCAAGGGGCTTCTTATAGAATCATGCCTTGTCTTCGCTAGGTTATGGAGTGTTCTACTTTTTAAAAAGAGAGTTTTACAATAGATAACCGCAGAAATAGAGCTGAACTGTTGCGGAAAAGGAGGGAATATGGTGTTATTTTGTGATGGACATGCACATCTTTGTAATTTGGAAGAAATAGAGGAGAGAAAAAATAAGCATATCAAAACGGCTCTTTCTGGCACAACCAAAGAAGAGTGTGAAAGGATAGAAGTGTTAAGAAAAGAATCTTCTTTGTTTATTCCTACTTATGGTTTACATCCTTGGAACAGTCAAAAACTTTCTTTAGATGAACTGATGCCTTATTTAGAGAAAGTTTCGGTGATAGGAGAAATTGGAATGGATTCTGTCTGGTGTGATGTTCCTCTTTCCCTACAGAGAGAAATTTTTGTTGCTCAGTTAGAACTCGCTAAAAAGCGCAATATTCCAGTTGTTCTTCATACAAAGGGACAGGAAAAAGAAGTTTTTTCTTGTATAAAATCCTATTCTATCCCTTTTTTAGTGCATTGGTATTCTTGTGATAACTATTTAGAACAATATAAAAAAAAGGACTGTTATTTTACCATAGGTTCAGATGTGGGGTGGAATACAACAGTCCAAAATGTAGTAAAAACAATAGATATAAAACGGCTTTTGGTAGAAACCGATGGGTGGGATGCTCTTCTTTGGGCAGCGAAGGAAGGAGGTCAGAGTCAGGAAAATGATTTTTCTATCGCAAAAGCGCTTTCTAATTCTATTGCGTATATTGCTAAAATAAAAGGAATGACATGGGAAAAAACTGGTGAACAGATTTTTTATAATTTCTGTCAATTTTATGGTGAAAAAGTTTAATAATGGGAAAATCTGCTTTTATTCTGTCAACTGCCCATGTTCGAAAGGTCATGGGTTTGATATGTGGTATCTGACAAGAATGTCTGTTAAAATTTGTCAACTACCCACCACCTAAAGGTAATTGGTTTCCGCCTATGACATATGAAAGGATTTATTTATGAAATACCTGTATTTTTTATAACATACTGGCTTGTACTGCGTTTATAGATATGCTGTCGCAAAGTGGAGCTTTTTTGTATTCCACCGCTGCCTGTATGCTGGTATAATCAAAGATTAACTTTTTATTCATCCAAAACTGATATTTCACTTTGCTTATCGGACTCTCTCTGACCATGCCACTCATCATTCCTTTCTTAGGTATGGTTAGTATTTGTCCCTGTTTTTCTAATACTTCTATGATAAGAAAACATTTTCCCTGTTTTAAAATAATTTCCTCTTCACTATATTTTATGACCTTTGCTCCTAAATAAGTGGCGAAACGATATTCTTTTCCTTCATAAAGGATAGCACCGATGCAGCCTGTAATAGAAGTTCCATAAAGGGGAACATCTGCGGCGCAGACGCAGATACTGTTTTCTGTTTTTCCCTCTAAGCCATTACATTGTGTCCAAAAATATGAATTGGGAAAAGAAGAACCACAATCTTTTTCGATATATCCTACTCCATTTGTAAAATCTACTTTTTCTCCATTTATGAAAAGACTTCCCTTTAATCTATGATACATACTCAATATTCCATGTCTGCACTGTAAAAAAGGCAGGTAGCGGAAAGTTCCCATGATATCTGTTTTTAGAGGTGTCCACTTTTCATATTTTAATTTTCCTTGTACGCTTATTTCCTCTGTCTGGAAAAAAATCTGGATTCCCTGTTCTGTGAATAAATTATCTTCCATTTTTATAGAAAATTTGTCTTTTTTTCTGCCGCAGTCATCTCTTTCATATATTTTTTGTCCTGCTCCATTCTCTGTTAATACTTGTAAAGATCCTCTTACTTTTCCTTTTTTATCAAAATGAAAAGAAGGAATAAAGCAAATCACTCTATTTCCTATTTGATGTTTTAAATACCAGCCTTCAAAAAATTCTTTCATCTATCTTTTCCTCCATTTATCAATTCTTTTTCCCCTCTCCAAGAAATAGATTTTTTTGAGGGATTATTAAGTAAATTGCCCTTATAATCAAATCTAGAACCATGACAAGGACAATCCCATGTGAGTTCTTCTGGATTCCACGCCAGTTGACATCCTAAATGAGGACATTTTGTGGACACCAGATAAACCTTTCCATTTTTATCTTTAAATGCGCCTACCTTTTTTCCTTGATAGCGCACCACTCCGCCTTGTCCGGGTGCAAGCGATTCAAATACATTTTTAGGAACTGTCATAAATTCTTTCCATAAATTTTTTATAGAATAACAGCCTTCTTTTATCTTTTCTTTTTCCGCTTTCAAAGAAAATCTCTGTGGTGAGAATATAGAAGCATAAGGATTTGGAACTCCCATAATCTGGTCAGATAATAACCTAGCTGCTATCATGGAAAAAGACATCCCCCATTTTTTAAATCCTGTCGCAACATACCAGTTAGAATAAAGTCTGCTATATTTTCCAATATAGGGTATCTCATCTAAAGTAATGCAATCCTGTGCTGACCAAAGCATCTGTAAACTACTTGTTGGAAAATATATTTTTCCTGCTTGTTTTAATCTGTCATAATTTCCTCCTGATGTATTTTCTCCTGTCCGATGAGATGCACCACCAATTAATAACATATTTTGAAATCTCCGAAAAGACAGACCATCTTTATCAATTCCATAATACATTCCATCTAACGGATAATCTGTTTTCCAAGCGCTTAAATAACTTCTCTCTTGATGTATTTTGGTAAAATATAGTCCGGGAAAGTTCAAAAATGGATAATGAGAAGTGAAAATGATCTTATCCCCATAAAATTCTCCCTGATCTGTCCAGATCTTTTTATCTTTTATCTTTATCACTTTTGTATGTTCATAGACAGGCAAATTATCTGCTAAAGCATATAAAAAGCGAAGAGGGTGAAATTGAGCCTGTCTTTCCATCTTTACTGCACTTTTTACCGTGAAGGGCAAGGTTGTTTTTGTGGTATAAGAAGTATCCAGCCCTAAATTTCTGCTGCAGATTGCTTCTTTTTCTAAAATTTCTTCTTCTTTTAAACTATAGAGATAAGAAGGCATGATTTCAAAATCACATTCTATGGATAAATCTTTTATCAGTCTTTTATATTGATCTAAAGCGATTCTGTTCGCGTCTGCATATTGTCTGGCTTTTTCCCAACCAAAGTTTTCTATTAATTTATGATAAATCGCTCCATGCTGTGCTGTTATTTTCGCTGTTGTATTCTTCGTCTGCCCGCTTCCCACTCCATTTGCCTCTAAAATCATAACAGAAATTCCTGCCTGTTTTAAAAAATATGCAGTTAACACTCCTGCCATGCCTGCACCTATCACAATTACCTCTGCTTTTTTTTCTTTTGGTTTCTCTGCCTTGAAATGATTCGCTGTTATACTCCAAATCGACCTCATTTTCCCTATTCTCCCATTCCATCTTTCTATTTTATCTCTTAGTATTTCCATTTTCTCAATATTTAATCGAGTAGGGGAATGACTTTCTTTCCTACTTGATGCGTGGGGCGTATATTGCAACAGAAGCTAATTTCCCTATGAACCTCTGTGCATAAAAAAAGAAATGATTTCCTGATAAATCTTATCCTGAAATCATTTCTTTTTCTGTTAATCTATTATCTATTTTCTCTCTTGGAATATAATCTGGCACTTGCATTTCTTTTGCTTCTACTATATTTTCTATAAAGAAAAAGCCTCCTTCTTGTTTTGGTTTGATAACTACAGTATTCTGAAAAGCACAATCTGTATCTCGATTAATCCAAACAGCATCTACTTGTAAAACAAGACAACCATCATTTCGTTTTTCTACACTGATTACTTCTGGCACAGGAGGGAAAAATTCTGTTGTCGTACACATTTTCCAATCATATGTGTTTGTTTCTGGTCTATATTCTGGTTTACTTCTCAATTCTTCTACGGTGACAGGAAAATATTTTAAAATAATATCTTCTAATACTTCTGCTGGAATACCATTTTTTTCAGGCTGAAATACCATCTGTGTATCCAGTTGATATAAATATTCAAAAATTTCTGTAAAATGCAGTTCTTTTAGATTTTCTTCTTTCCAATTCACTAATAACATATCATTATCTAAATAAGAAAAATCTTTGAAATACATCTCTTTCATCTTTCTGCACTCTTCCGATAAAGGCAATACACGAACTCCATAATAAACAGAAGTGTTTCCAATCGCTTCCGCTCCTTCTATATGATAAATCAAATATCCTTTCTGTGTTAACCTCATTTTATCAATATCAAAAATACCTCTTTCTTGTAATTCCCATTTTCCTTCTTTTAAAACTGCCGATATACTCCATCTTTGTATTTTATTATTTCTATTTGTAAAAATTTGGACTGTTATCGCTTCGTTTTGTTCTATTTCATATAAAATAATTTGTGTATCCTTCCCTTGTTTTACTTGTTCATAAAAAGATACTACTTTTTGATAATTGACCATATTTCTGTCTTCTGCTATTGCAATTTCCCCTGCCTCTTCCATTTTAGCAATCAACTCTTCTATTTCACTTTCTATTCTATTTTCTAAAACCGTTTTGATATTTTCTTTTATCTCTTTT
>CANRVK010000204.1 GCA_947643285.1 uncultured Eubacteriaceae bacterium | reverse complement strand
AGTACCAACGTCTTCCAAGGGGCTTCTTATGGAATACGTCCTTGCCTCCGCTGGTTGGTTGGCTGTTCTAGTTTTTGAAAAGTGAATGTTACGTTACGATAATTTACTTATGAAATCTAAGGGGGGTATGCAGAAAGAGGTTTCAAAAGGGTTCGTATTTCTATGGGATTTAGAGTTTTGTGATTGTCTGATTTGATATCAGAAAGAAAGGAGAAGGGTATGGAGTTGAAAAAGATAAGGGAATTGGAGCAGAGGATAAATAGTGATTACAATAATACCATAGGTATAGTTGTATTAAAAGATGGAAATTTATCATACGAAAAATATTTTATGGATTGCACGAGAGAAAGTTGCGTTCATATTTATTCTGTGACAAAAAGTATTATTTCCGTGTTGATTGGAATTGCTTTAGATAAACAATATATAAAAAGTATCGATCAGAAAGTATTGGATTTTTTTCCGGAATATAAGGTGAAAAAAGGAGAAAATACAATACAAAGTATTACAATAAAAGATATGTTGACAATGACAACGCCTTATAAGTACCGATTTTTTGCACCTTATATAAAGTATTTTACAAGTGATGACTGGGTGAAATTTTCTCTTGATTTATTAGGTGGAAGAGGGAAAATTGGTACATTTCGCTATGCACCACTAATTGGACCTGATATTTTATCAGGGATTTTAGTGAAAGCAACAGGATATTCTATATTTGATTTTGCAGCGGAAAATCTGTTTTCACCACTTGGAATTATAGTGAAAAAAAGGCTGAGATTTCAAAATAAAGAAGAACAAATGGCATTTAACCAGTCTACTAATATGAGTGGTTGGGTGACAGACCAGATGGGGATTCAGACAGCAGGCTGGGGACTCACACTTACGCCTATAGATATGGCAAAGATTGGTCAACTATATCTAAATGATGGTATGTGGGAAAATAGAAGGATAGTTTCAGAAAAATGGATAAAAGAAAGCACAACAGAACACAGCCGATGGAAAAAACGGAATCTGCCCTATGGATATTTATGGTGGGTAAATGAAGATGGTGGTTATGCAGCTATGGGAGATGGAGGGAATATGATTTATGTCAATACAAAGAAAAAGATGGTAGTTTCTATGGCTGCCCTTTTTGTACCTAAAGCAAAAGACAGAATAGAATTAGTGAAAGAGTATATAGAACCCATATTTGGATAAAAAACTGTTTTATCAAGTGTAGATTATTCACTCATCTTTTCTAACAATAATAATTTTAGAATAATTCGAGAAAATATAGATGGATATGAATGGAAGAATATATTATAATTAAGAAAAAATATATTACTTGAAGAAATTTATCTGCAAAATAAAAAGTAATAAGAAGAATAGTAGAGGGAAAGATGAATGAAAAATAAATATAAAGTAGATTGGGAAATATATGCTAAAATTGCGAGAAAGGCGGCAGCGGAAGGTGCTGTTCTTTTAAGAAACGAGAAAGAAGTACTTCCATTAAAAAAAGGTGAAAAACTTGCGGTGTTTGGAAGGATACAATTTCATTATTACAAAAGCGGTACGGGTTCTGGCGGCATGGTGAATACCAAATATGTAGTAGGAATATTAGATGCTTTAAAAGAAGAAGAAATAAAATTAAATCAAGAGCTAGAACAAGTTTATAGGGAATGGATAAAAGAGTATCCTTTCAACTGTGGAGAGGGTTGGGGACAAGAACCTTGGAGTCAAGAGGAGATGCCTCTTAGTCTGGAAATAGTACAAAAAGCAGCGGAAAGCAGTGAAACAGCTTTAATTATTATCGGTCGTACTGCAGGGGAAGATCAGGATGCGAAAAATGAAAAGGGAAGTTATCTGCTCACAGAAACAGAAGAAGATATGCTAGAGAAAGTATGTACAACATTTAAACGAGTGATTGTAGTGTTAAATGTGGGCAGTATTATTGACATGAACTGGGTAGAAACATATAAACCACAGGCAGTTCTCTATACATGGCAGGGAGGTATGGAAGGAGGACATGCAGTAGCAGATATTCTCATGGGCAGAGTAAATCCTTGTGGCAAATTAGCAGATACCATTGCCAGAGAAATAAAAGATTATCCTTCTGCTGCTAATTTTGGCGGGGAAGAAGGAAATCAATATGTAGAAGATATCTATGTAGGCTATCGTTATTTTGAAACTTTTGCAAAAGAAAAAGTCCTTTATCCTTTCGGATATGGTCTTTCTTATACATCTTTTGAAATAAAAAGCCAGATGGAGTTAGAAGAAGATTCGTATATTTTTTATATCCAAGTAAAAAATATTGGCAGATTTGCAGGAAAAGAAGTCATACAAATCTATGTAAATCCGCCGCAGGGAAAGCTGGGAAAACCGTTTCGCAGTTTAGTATCTTTTGAAAAAACTAAATATTTAAGACCAGAAGAAGTACAGGAAATAAAACTTAAAGTGACAAAGGATTCTCTAGCTTCTTATGATGACAGCGGAATAACAGGTCATAAATCCTGCTATATTTTAGAACAGGGAAACTATAGATTTTATGTAGGAACTGATAGTAGAAATGCGGATTTGGCAGGAAGTATAGAGATAAAAGAGATGGTTGTGAAACAATGCACAGAAGTATTATCACCAGTAGAAGAGTTCCATAGAATGAAACCATTATTACTATCCAATCAGACAGCAGCTCTTACATGGGAAAAAGTTCCCCTTCGTACTTATTCTATGATTCAAAGAAGAGAAGAGAATCATACCATAGAATTAGCCTATACAGGAAATAGAGGTTATCAATTATCTGATGTCTATGACAAAAAGATTTCTATGGAAGAATTTGTATCTCAATTTAGTGAAAAAGACTTATGTTGTATCGTCCGTGGGGAGGGAATGTGTTCTCCTAAAGTGACACCGGGAACGGCTGCTGCTTTTGGTGGGGTGAGTGAAGCATTAAAGGGATATGGGATTCCTTGTGGCTGTTGTGCAGATGGACCATCTGGAATCCGAATGGATTGTGGAACTCATGCCTTCAGCCTTCCAAATGGAACATGTTTAGCTTGCAGCTTTAATGAGGAACTCTGTGAGCAGCTTTATGAAATGGAAGGCGCAGAGCTGCGTAAAAACCATATTGATATTCTACTAGGACCGGGAATGAATCTACATAGACACCCTTTAAATGGGAGAAACTTTGAATATTTTTCAGAAGATCCGCTTCTCACTGGGAAAATGGCAGCAGCCCAGTTGAGAGGAATGAGCAGATATCAAGTGACAGGCGCTATCAAGCATTTTGCTGCAAACAATCAGGAATATAACCGAAGAAAATATAATTCTGTAGTTTCAGAACGTGCATTAAGAGAAATCTATTTGAAAGGTTTTGAGATAGCAGTAAAAGAAGGAAATGTCTACGCCATCATGACTACTTATGGCGGAATCAACGGTCTATGGACTGCTGGAAATTATGATTTACTCACTACTATTCTTCGGAAGGAATGGAATTATAATGGATTTGTGATGACAGACTGGTGGGCAGATATCAATGACGAAGGAGAGATTCCAAATGTAAAAAATGCAGCCGCTATGATTCGCAGCCAGAACGATGTATATATGGTAGTGCAGAATTCAGAGGAAAATTCTAATGGTGATAATTTAGAGGAATGTCTTAAAAATGGAACATTAAGCCGCGCTGAATTACAAAGAAGTGCGATGAATATTTTGAAAGTATTGCTTCGTTTGCCAGTTATGGACAGAAGTCTAGGACGAATCAGCCAAGAAGAATTAGAGGCAAATATAGAAGAAAAATAGATTGATATTAATCATTAAGATATTTCTGAATAGACTTAAAAAGGAAATTGTTTTTAACAGCTCTCTTTTGTTAAGTGATAATAGCAAAGGAGAGCTGTCAGATTCTAAAGAAAGATCCAACTAATTAAAAAAATTTGGGGTTAATAGTTTATTTTACTTGGAAGCGAAAGGGGACGCTGCGGCAAGGAAGTATTCCAGCGAAGCCGCGCTTTCGCTCCGTTCCAGACGTAACGGTACTAAATTCGCCGTTTCGCTTCCCTAGAAACCGCTCATTAAGTGCCGACGTCTTTCAAGGGGCTTCTTATGGAATACTTCCTTGCCTTCGCTTGGCTGCTGGCTGTTCTACTTTAAAAAAAGTTTGATGATAACGATTAAAATAAAAAGGTTGAACAATATTTTAGTATAACAAATTAATATTTATGGTTAAAAGTGTTTTATATGTAAAGATAATTATTTTCGTATTTTTAAATATAATAAATTTGATGATAAAATTCTAGTTTTTCATCTATAAAATATATTTGTTTTCCGAAATCTATATTTTTCCAAAATTGAAATTTCTGTTTATAATAAAAAATTTTAAATTTTCTTTATAAAAATACTCATTTAACAAAATATATGATAAAAATAAATTTTAGTTGGGACGTATTTAAGGTGACAGCCGTCTAATGTATAGAAACACAAAATAAAATATGTTGCTGTACATACAGAAGGGAGAGAACTATGATGAAAAATTTAATAAAAGAGGCGAAGAGTGGTGATTCAGATGCTTTTGCCGAGCTTATGCAGTCACAAATGAAAAATATGTATAAAGCTGCAAGAGCTATTTTGTATCATGATGAGGATGTGGCAGATGCGATTTCAGAAACCATTTTGACCTGTTGGGAAAAATTATGGCAGCTCCGAGAAGAAGATTATTTCCGCACATGGATGACAAGAATTCTTATCAATAAATGCAATGATATTCTGAGAAATCAGAAAAATATTTCTCTAGTAGAGGAAATTCCAGAAACATCTTCTTATGATACAAAATATGAAAATGTAGAATGGAAAGATGCACTGAATTCGTTAGGTGAAAAATATCGTTTAGTGTTAATGCTTTATTATGTAGAAGGCTTTAAAACAGCAGAGATCAGTGATATTCTCAATATGCCAGAAAGCACAGTACGGAGCAGGCTGGCGAGAGGAAGAGAACAATTAGCAGAGGAGTTGGCATAAGAATGGAGGAAAAGGACATGAATAAATGTGATATAATAGAAAAATTACGAATGGATGTAGAGATTCCAGAAGTAGTACAAAAAAGCGCAGAGGAAGCCTTTGATAAAATTCGCAATATGAAGAAAGAAGAAAAGATTAAAGATTATCCACAAAATCAAAAGCAAACAAAAGAAAAAGCAAAATTTCCTAAAAAGAAAGCGGCAATTATCATCGCTGCAGCTACAATGGTATTTGCGAGTATTAGTGTCGCAGCGGCATATCTTCATTGGAGTGATAGCCTTTCAGAAGGGTTGCAGATATCAGATGAATTGAAACTAAAACTAGAAGAGAAACAGGCAGTAGCATTTGCTATGCAAGAATGTAAACAGCAAGGAATTACTGTAACAGCCGTACAAAGTATTACAGACAATTATTTTGTTCATATTATATTTAAAGTAGAAGGATATGAGTTAGAAGAAAATCAAGAACCGGGGTTTGAAAATATTTCTGTGACAGTAGATGGAAAAGATGATTTTAACATGACAGGAGCTAGTTTTTATAATGGTTTAGTCATAGGAACAGACGGAAGAGCTGCTAATGCAGATGGAACGCCATTAGTTGAAAATTCAGATGGAAGCATCGGACGTTATGTGAGAGAAGACGGCAGCATGGAATATTGGGTTACGCTGTATAATAATACAAAAGGATATTTTATCGATAAACAGATTCATATAGAGTTACAAAATCTAGGAACTGTAGCAAAAGCGCAATATTTTGCTGGAATAGAGGGTACATGGAGTTTCGATTGGAATCTGCAGGGAACAGACAGTATGAAAGAATTTCTTTTACATGAGCCATTAGGAGATACAAATGCAATCGTCACCAAAGCAGAACTCACTCCCATCTCCATGCATATAGAATATGAATTTCCAAAACAGACAATAACAGAGGAAGGCTTAGATGAAAACGGAGAAACCATATATAGCAATATGTATGCAGAACCTCCGAAGATCATGGGTGTCAAGATGAAAGATGGTACAATGTATCCATATCTAGCTGATGGTGGAAGTTATGGTTATGAATCAGAAAATTCAGACCTTTATACAGCGACATTTGCAACAGATCGAGTGATTGATGTAGATAAGGTGGAAAGTTTGTTATTTCTCAAATCGTATCCTGAAAATGGAAATTCATTGACAGAAGAGAACTTTTATGTTGTTCCAGTTAAATAAGAGAGTTAGTTAAATCTCTCTTTATTTATACTATTTTAAATTTGATATTTGTTGTTTAGGTGAGTATTTGAACAAAGGTTCGCACAGGGACATACCTATTCCAACGAAGCCGCGCTCTCGCTCCGTTCCAGACGTAGCGGACACTAAATT
>CANRVK010000203.1 GCA_947643285.1 uncultured Eubacteriaceae bacterium | reverse complement strand
ATTCCAACGAAACCGCGCTCTCGCTCCGTTCCAGACGTAGCGGTACTAAATTCGCTGTTTCGCTTCTTGCGAAACTGCTTATTAAGTACCAACGTCTTCCAAGGGGTTTCTTTTGGAATAGTGTCCTCACTGTGCTAGTTTATATCATAGGCAAGTTTGTAAAGTATGAAGGTTTCACTTTTCTAAGAATGGAAGCTTTTTTGCGTTCTTGCCTTATTTATAAAATAAAAGTGCTATTGTAAAGGAGAAAGGATTCTCGTTCCTAGAAAAGCCTAGAAAGTAACACGGAACGGGAACTATTCCCTAGGCAGACCCTTGGAAGACGTCGGCACTTAATGAGCAGTTCCGCAGGAAGCGGGGCTGCGAATTTAGTGTCCGCTACGTCTGGAACGGAGCGAGAGCGCGTCTGACAAGGGAATAGTTCCCGTTCCGTGTGAACCACTTGATACCCAACTTCCCAGAAAAAAAGAAATTAACTTAAAGAAACTAATTTAAAGAAATTAATTCTATGAAAGAAGAGAAGGGGTTAAAGATTGCTTTTCCGATCATTATGAAGTATAATGAGGGAGAGATGGAAATAGCATCATGTAGGTAAAGCAGGTGAAAAGGATAGTGGAGAACAATGGGTATAAGACAAAACAGCGGGAAGCGATTCTTTCTTATTTAAAAAAGTGTGAAAGCAGTCATGTCACGATTGATGATGTATCCGAATACCTCAAAGAGAGTGGAGAGAAAGTTGGAAGGACTACTGTTTATCGCTATATGGAAAAGCTGACACAACAGGGAATGTTAAGAAAATATTTCATTGAAGAAGGAGCAGGAGCGTGTTATCAATATATAGATGAGCAGGAAAAATGCTGGGAGCATTTTCATTTAAAGTGTCTGCAGTGTGGAAAGCTTTTACATGTACAATGTGAATATTTAAGCAATATAGAACAGCATATTTTAGAACATCATGATTTTTCCGTGGATAATACTAAAACGGTATTTTATGGTCTATGTGGGGAGTGCCGTCAAAAATGGGGAAAAGATCTATAATTCTCTTGAATGTTTAGAGGAGTTTGTGGTAAAATTATGCTGGGTGAGAGAAGCAAGATATCATTATTATTTGTGGACTGCTCTTTTACAAAGGTGATGTTATAAAAGTACTCAGAAAGTATCCAGCTTTCATAGACTTAAAAATAGTGTGAAAATGAGAATCAGAAAGGAGAAAAAATGATACAGGCAGTGGAGTTGTATAATCGCAGTGTGGCAGGGACAGTGTCTAGTAGTGCTGTAGCGGCAGAAAAGACAGATTTTGCCTCTATGTTAGAAAAGACAAGTAAGACTAGCACAGCCACACAGGCAACACCTATGGATGATATTTTTAACCGTGCTTCGGAAAAATATCAAGTTCCAGTGAATTTATTAAAAGCAGTGGCAAAGACAGAATCAAACTTTGACCCAAATGCAGTGTCGCATTGTGGAGCGGTTGGAGTCATGCAGTTGATGCCATCAACAGCAGCAGGCTTGGGAGTGACTGATCCCAAAGATCCAGAACAGAATATTATGGGGGGAGCGAAATATCTTTCCCAAATGTTAGATCGCTATGATGGAGATATAAAATTGTGTTTGGCTGCTTATAATGCAGGAGCTGGAAATGTGGCAAAGTATGGAGGAGTGCCTCCGTTTAAAGAAACACAGGCATATGTAGAGAGAGTGATGAAGTATATGGGAGAGGATATAGAAACTCCTTCTGTTTCTGTTCCCGTTTCCACTTCCACTTCTAACAGCACAGATACGCAGACAGAAAAAGAACCTTTACGCTTTACCGTCAGAAATTCTGACAGAACTTATACTTATGATGATTATACCAGATTTATACAATTATATCGAGAACAAATCGCATTGAGTCAGTTAGAGGCGATTTATCAAAAGAGGGATAGATGAAACTTTTAGAAAAACTTTTTATCACTATTTCCATACTCAGTTCTTTGTTGTTGGTGAGTCTGCTTTTTGTTGTCGCGTGGCAAAAGAAACAGGGAGTATTTGAAGATTTCCTTGTATCTGCAAAAGAAGAAAATTCTGAGGAAAGGTTTACAGAAGAGATAGAAAGCGATGCTACTTTAGGAGCAGCAGTTTTGCCAATAGAAACAGAAACGGAAACCACAACAGCCGATCCATATCCCTATTACATAAGAGTTAATCGGACAGGTAATTGTGTGACTATTTATACAAAAGATGAAGAGGGAGAGTATACTGTTCCTTATAAAGCGATGATCTGTTCCACAGGCTATGAAACTCCTTTAGGAAAATTTGATTCTAAGGGGAAGTATAAGATGAAGGGATTGATTCATGATGTTTATGGACAGTATGCGACATGGATAACAGGGAATATTTTATTTCATTCTGTTCCCAGTGCACAGCCGACAAAAGACAGTGTGAGTGTGAGAAATTATAATGAATTAGGAACAATAGCGTCTGCTGGTTGTGTCCGATTGACAGTAGCAGATGCGAAGTGGATTTATGATAATTGTGAGTTAGGGACATGGATTGAGATCTATGATGATGCAGATAATCCCGGACCATTGGGAAAGCCAGAGGCGATAAAACTTCCAAAAGGGAGCAAGTGGGATCCGACTGATCCTGATCCAGAGAATCCTTGGCATGAAAAAGAGCCTACGATAGAAGTTACAAGGGATACAGAAATAAAAGTAGCAAAAGACATCGATTTGTTAGATGGTGTAAAAGCATTTGATACTTGCGGAAATGATATTTCTGATAAAATAAAAGTGGAAGGAAGTATTTATCCCAATATTCCGGGAGAATATTCTATCACTTATCAGGTAGAAGATGCGATTGGAAAGACAGCTCAGACTGTTGTAGTATATAAGATAAAGGAATAAGGAAAAAATAGAAAGGACAAGTGGACTGTCACTTGCCTTTCTTTGTGTTTTCTCCTATTTTTTTCAGGGGGTTGGGAAGGATAGGAGGAGATAAAGTATGTTTTGTGGAGAGGAGAAAATATGGAAAATAAATGGAAGAAGTTTATTTCTTATTATAAACCATATAAAAAACTATTTTTGGCAGATATGTTTTTTGCATTTTTAGGTGCAGCAGTTACTTTGATTCTGCCGTTGATTATTCGCTATATCACTTCAGATGTAATATATCGAGAGATGAATGAAGCATTTCAGATTATTTTGTTATTGGCAGCGGTTATGATCGGGTTGATCGCTTTGGAATGTTATTGCAATTTCTTTATTGCCTATTATGGACATATGATGGGCGCTAGAATGGAATATAATATGAGAAATGAAATTTTTGAGCATTATCAGAAATTGTCATTTAGTTTTTATGATAATCAAAAAGTTGGACAGCTTATGTCAAGAGTGACCAATGATTTATTTGATATCAGTGAGTTATTTCATCATGGTCCAGAAGATATCGTGATTTCTATTATAAAATTATTGGGTTCTTTTTTTATTTTATTGAGTGTGAATTGGCGTTTAGCACTGGTGGCATTTGCGATTATTCCTATCATGGTAGGGTATGCATTTTATTTTAATAAAAAAATGAAAAGGGCATTTAAGAAAAATAGGGCTAGAATAGCGGATATCAATGCTCAAATAGAAGATAATCTTTCCGGGATTCGGGTTGTGAAATCCTTTGCAAATGAAGAGATTGAAATGGAGAAATTCACACATGGAAATGATAAATTTATTGAGAGTAAAAGAGAGAGTTATCGCTATATGGGAGCTTATCATGCAGGATTAGGGGCATTTACTACGCTTATCACAGTAGTGGTTATTGTATCAGGCGCTCTGTTTATGACAAAGAATATTATTTTAGTGACAGATTTAATTACATTTTTGCTATATATTAATAACTTCACAGAGCCAGTGAGGAAGTTGATTAATTTTACAGAACAATTCCAAAACGGAGCTTCTGGATATGAAAGATTTTTGGAAATTATGAGAATTAATCCAGATATTATGGATAAGGAAGATGCAAAAGAATTAAAACAGGTAAAGGGAGATATCAGTTTTGAAAATGTTTCTTTTCAATATGAAGAAACAAAAGAAGAGGTGTTATCTCATATCAATTTAAAGGTAAAGGCAGGACAGTACATTGCTTTAGTAGGTTCTTCAGGGGTGGGGAAATCCACTCTGTGCAGTTTGATACCCAGATTTTATGATGTTTCTTCTGGGAAGATTACCATAGATAACATCGATATCAGAGATGTTACATTGAAGAGTTTGAGGAATAATATTGGAATCGTACAGCAAGATGTTTATTTATTCGCTGGAACAGTGATGGATAACATTCGATATGGAAAACCAAATGCTACAGAAGCGGAAGTTGTGGCAGCAGCGCAGAATGCAAATGCACATGAGTTTATTATGGAATTGCCAGATGGATATGATACTTATATCGGGCAGAGAGGGATTAAACTGTCAGGAGGACAGAAACAAAGACTTTCTATCGCCAGAGTTTTTTTAAAAAATCCGCCCATCTTAATTTTCGATGAAGCTACATCTGCATTAGATAATGAAAGTGAAAAGGTAGTACAAGATTCATTGGAGAAGTTAGCGAAGAATAGAACTACTTTTGTGATCGCACATAGACTTTCTACCATAAGAAATGCGGAGAAAATATTAGTGCTCACGGAAAATGGAATCGCAGAAGAAGGAACACATCAGCAATTATTGAAACAAGAAGGGATTTATGCAGGGTTTTATAACATGCAATTTAACCTCATCAAGGAAGTCCCCCGCTTCTAAGCCGCCAAGGCGAAAGCGGTGGGTTGGGACTTCCTTGTTTCCGTGGGAGTGCAGACTCCCACGGAAAAGCTGCGATAGCAGCTATGAGGTTATGAGCAAGTAGCGAAGCGGATTGCGAATATCCGATTTGACTAAAAAAGAGGCATAAAGATATTTAAAAAAAGTTTTTAATAAATTTAGAAAAAATTCTCAATTTTTAACAGAATGTTCTATTGATTTCCCAAAAAATCTCTGTTAAGATTAGCATAAATTGAAAGAAATTTCTATAAAATTTGTTTGATATTGTAGAAAAGGGAGGCTTAAGTAAAAGTGATAGCGGATAAGATGAAAGAGATGGTAGAGAACAGTTCTGCTATACGTGCCATGTTTGAAGAAGGAAAGAGAATGGCTGCTATTTATGGAGCAGAAAATATATATGATTTCAGTTTAGGAAATCCTAATTTACCAGCGCCGCAAGAAGTGGAAAAGGCGATTCGAGGGATTTTAGAAGAGGAAGATAGTATCTTGATTCATGGATATATGAATAATTCTGGATATGAAGATGTCAGATGTGAGATCGCAGAATCCATTAATCAGAAATTTGATACTAGATTTACAGAAGATAATATTATTATGACAGTAGGAGCGGCTGGCGGATTAAATGTGATTTTAAAGACATTATTGAATCCACAAGATGAGGTGTTAGTATTCGCCCCTTATTTTGGAGAATATCGTTCTTATGTAGCCAACTATGATGGAAAATTAATAGTAGTAGATCCAGATACAACAACATTTCAGCCTAATTTAGAAGAAATGGAAAAAAAGATCACTGCGCGTACAAAGGCAGTGATAGTAAATTCTCCGAATAACCCGACAGGAGTAGTCTATACAGAAGATACCATTCAAAAGATGGCGGATATTTTAAATAGAAAACAAAAAGAATATGGAATTCATATTTATTTGATATCAGATGAACCATATCGTGAACTCGTGTATGATGGAATAAAAGTGCCTTACTTGACAAAATATTATGAGAATACTATCGTGGGTTATTCGTTCAGCAAATCTTTATCTCTGCCGGGAGAGAGAATCGGATATTTAGTGATTCCAAAAGAAGCTGCTGACGGTGAACTGATAAGAAAGGCTGCAAATGTGGCGACCAGAATTTTAGGGTTTGTCAATGCTCCTTCTCTGATGCAGAGAGTGGCTGCGCGCTGTATCCATGCGAAATGTAAGGTAGAAGCTTATAATAAAAATAGGGAATTACTCTATACTAGCCTAACTTCTATGGGGTATGAATGTGTAAAACCAGAAGGAGCTTTTTATCTGTTTATGAAAACTCCAACAGAAGAAACAGAATTTTGTGAAGCTGCGAAAAAACATAATATTTTAGTAGTGGGAGGCACATCTTTTGCCTGTCCGGGATATGTGCGTATCGCTTATTGTGTGGGATATGATACTATCGTAAAAGCTCTGCCGGGATTTCAGGCATTAGCAGAAGAATTTGGAGTAAAAAAAGCAGAGTAATTTTCTAGGTGATTGCGAAAGTGAAAAGGGGGACGCGGAGGCAAGGAAGTATTCCACCGAAACCGCGCTTTCGCTCTTTCCAGACGTAGTGGTACTAAATTCGCAAATCCCGCTTCCTGCGGGTTTGCTTAT
>CANRVK010000202.1 GCA_947643285.1 uncultured Eubacteriaceae bacterium | reverse complement strand
ACCACTACGTCTGGAACGGAGCGAGAGCGCGGCTTCGTTGGAATAGAAGACATTCTGGGGCGAACCTTACCGAACCTTTGATATTAAAACAAAAAAACGCTTTCTTTATGATAAATAAATTTTATCCCAAAGAAAGCATTTTAATATTTCATTCTTTTAATATTCTTTTATACTATTTTAGGTTCTTACCTGCCATTTTATTTTACTTTTGTTCCGCATTTTGTGCAAAAAACAGCTTCTTTTTCTAATTTATTTCCGCAGTTAGAACAATAACCTATTTCTTCTTCCTCTTCTTCTACTACAACTTCTGGATCGACATTGACTTTTTCTCCACACATAGAACAGAATACTGCATCACCCTTTAACTCTGCTCCACATTTTGGACATACTTGTATTCCTTTCAGATTTTGAATCGCAGTTTTTAATCTATCAATCTCTGCATATGCTTCTTTAATCTGTTGGCATTTTTCTTGATAAGGGGTATCTTCTTTTTCCTTATTGTCTTCATAGAACATCTTTCCCATTTCAAAATATAAATTCTGTATGATTTCTTCCTGTACGCTTATCTGTCCGTTCAAATTGCCAATCTCTGCGATATCTTTTACTCTTTTTGTCACATCTTTTCCTTTATTGGTTATGGTTTCTCCCACTTTATTAAAAAAATCCATGGTTCGTTCCTCCCTTTTATCGGTTTTTCTTTCTATGTTCTCACTATATGTTACGTTTTTATCATATCACGTTCTGTTTTTAGATACAATAAAACAATTCTATATTTTTTCTAAAATTTTCCGTAACTTTTTTTCTGGAGGACTACATTTCTGTCCTGAACAAAAATAAAAAAGAGGCTCTTCTGTCACTTTATATTCCTTTGTAAATGGTGCGATTTCAGATAATTGTTTTTCATTTTCCTTTGTCTTCACTAAAACGATCCCATCTTTTTCCTGAATCCATTTACATAATTCTCTTTTATCTTCTTTTGAAATCTCGCCCGTAACCATAATTTCTTGTTTTTCTTGATAACTAGGCAGAAGACTCCACAGTGCGAAACTATATCCCATCGGATAATCCTTTATTATCCCTGCCAAATACTCCATTTGTTTTTCTAATCTCTGCTGCCATTTTATCTCTCCTGTTATCCGAAAAAGATGTTCTAATAGATAAAGTGCCATGGAATTTCCAGAAGGAATTGCTCCATCATAGTTTTCTTTTGGACGTATCAATAACTTTTCACTATTTTTTCCATATAAAAAAAATCCTCCATGTTCTGGATCGAAAAACTCTTCTATCATTTTTTCTGCATGATAAATGACTTTTTCCAGATAACATAATTTTAAAGTCGCCTGATAGAGTTCTAATAGAGCGAAACAGTAAAAGGTATAATCTTCTAACATTCCTTCTATTGCCGTTTCTTTATCTCGAAATCTTACCATAATCTTTCCGTCTTTGATCAAATTCTTTTCTAAAAACGCTTCTGCTTTTTTTGCTATCTCAAGGTATTCCTCTTTTTCTAATACAACAGAAGCCTTCGCAAAAGAAGCGATCATAAGACCATTCCAAGATGTGAGTATTTTATCATCTTTATGAAGTGACATTCTGCCCTTTCGATAAGAAAGAACCCTCTCAGAAAGGACATCTATTCTTTCTCTCTCTTCTTTTTTCAAATCTCTGTCTTTATAATGAAGCAAGTTTGGAATATTTTTTCCTTCAAAATTTCCTCTTTCTGTGATCTGAAACCAATGGCAAAAATATTCTCCCTCTTCTTTTCCTAATAATTTTTCTAATTCTTTTGTGGTGAATAAATAAAATTTCCCTTCTTCTCCTTCACCGTCCGCATCCTGCCCGCAATAAAATCCTCCTTCTTTCGAGGTTAATTCCATTTTCACATATTGTAAAGTCTTTTCCGCCACATATTGATACATTTCTTTTCCTGTCATCTGGTAAGCTTGTAAATAAGTATAAGATAATAATGCATTATCATATAACATCTTTTCAAAATGGGGAACTAACCATTGACTATCTGTAGAGTATCTAGAAAATCCGCCTCCAATATGATCAAATATTCCGCCCAGATACATCTGTTGTAATGTCTTTTCTGCCATCTCTAATGCTTTTTGTTCTGTTCCATTTTTCGCATACCTGAGTAAAAATAATAAATGATGTGGGGTAGGAAATTTTGGAGCATATCCAAACCCTCCATATTCTGTATCAAAACTTCTCTCAAATTGCTGTTCTGCGATAGAAAATATCTCTTCCGAAAATTCTCCTTCTTTTATTATCTCACTCTGTTTTTTTAAATGATCTTCTATTTCTGTTCCAGCTTTTAAAAGCCTTTCTCTATTTTCTTTCCATTCTTTTGCCATATTCAGCACTAATTCTTTTAATCCGAACTGAAATCCTCCCCATCTCTTTTTCGGAGGCAGATAAGTGGCGATAAAAAATGGCTTTCCTTCTGGCGTCATAAGTACGGTGAGCGGCCACCCGCCCTGCCCTAACATCACCTGACATGCTTCCATATAGACAGCATCAATATCTGGTCGCTCTTCTCTGTCCACTTTAATACAAATAAAATACTCATTTAAAAGTTCTGCGATTTCTTCATTTTCAAAAGATTCTTTTTCCATCACATGACACCAATGGCAGGTGGAATAACCAATACTCAAAAAAATAGGCTTATCTTCTTCTTTTGCTCTTAAAAATGCCTCCTGCTTCCATGGATACCAGTTCACAGGATTATGCGCATGTTGTAATAAATAAGGGGATTTTTCGTAAATGAGTTGATTTTGATACATACTTTCTTTCCTTTCTCATCTTAAAAATAGTAGCCTTTTTGATTTTCTATCTCTTATTATTTCTATAAAATCAAAAAAACATACTATTCAAAGCAAAAGTCTTCTATACTCAACTTTTTATCCACCCTTTTAGAATTTCTAAAAATTCTTTATTATAAATAAATTCTCTATAGTTTACTACTTCATATACTCCCTTTTTATCTTTTCTTCCAATAAGTTCCTTTTTATCTGTTATTTTCAGTTTAATTTCTTTCGCATCTTCTCCTTTTTTCAGCCAAATATATCGGTAATCAAATTTTTTTATGACTGCGCTTTTTCCTCCCTCTCTTTCCACTTCTTGTTTTAATTTCACTAATGGAAATTTTTGATATGTTGTTTTTCTTTTCTTTTTTCTCTTTTGAATATTATTCCAAATATCCCTATAATATCCGCTTTTTCTGCTGACTTCTTCTGGAAAAGGAGCTTCTCTGTCATATAAAATCCCATATAACGAAGACTTGTCTTTCTCTTTCTCAAATTGTAAATGATATCTCCATTTGCTCTTTCTACTCTGCACCAACAAAAGAAGTGCATTTGTTTGATATTGATATCTTCCTTTCTCATCTTCCATTTGAACGGTAAATAAAGTATCTGGAGGAATATAATAAGGAAAATCGCTCAAAAAAGATGCCCCTCCCTCTGATATATCATAAGTCTTCATGTCCTTTGTCTGTCCTTCAAACTTTAATTTCATCTTTGTTTCTATAAAAAATCGCTCACTTTCCCTATAAGATATCCGTTCCCAAACAAAAAATAATGACATAATAAAATAATAGCTATTTAGCATAAGCCACATCAATATGATGATATACCCAAGAGAACCACCTTTTACTAATCTTATAAAACATCCTATCATTCCTATCCAAGAAAAAAATAAAAGCCCTCCAAAAACTATCTGACATTTTCGGATTATTCTTTTATTCTCTTTTGTTTGTTTTTTATTTTTGTCTTTATTCGTAACAGAAAATTTTTCTTCACTGATTCCTAATGTTTCAAAAAATACAGCAGGCAATAGGGCAGGAAATAGAATGGTATCATAAACATTGCTCAACCTTGCTGTTCTCATCTTTCCTGTTACTTCATTGAGCAGTAAGATATAGGCTATCATCTGGGGCAGCCAGAAGAAAAGTATTCCTTTTACCGTACAATCTACAACCTGAATCGAAAAAATAGAAGCTAAAATAGGAGCTAAAATAAAAATAATTCTCCGCACAGGTGTATACCAATATAAAAAAGAAAAGAAATAATCTGCTTTTTGTCGAATGTTTAATCCTTTTATCCGAAATAAAGACAATCTCCTCATTGTCTGAATACAACCTCTCGCCCATCTTTCTCTCTGTTTATAAAGACTCAATAAATCAGAAGGTGCTAACCCATTTGCCAATACTTTTGCTACTGCATAAGTTTGATAGCCCTTACTCTGAATCAACATGCCCGTCGCTAAATCTTCTGTGATAGATTCTGTATAAAAACCTCCTACTTCTTTCAGAGCTTGTCTGGATAAAATAGTATTTGATCCAGCATATATCACAGAATTATTTCTATTTCTAGTCAACTGCACTTGGCGGAAGAAAAAATTTTGTTCATTGGGAATACTGTCTTCTGCATATAAATTAAACTGAAATAAATCTGGATTATAAAAACTTTGCGGACTCTGAACAAACCCCATCTTTTTTCCTTCTATAAAAAAATAGGGAACTAATTCTATTAAAAAATCAGACATTGGTATCATATCAGCATCAAAAGTGGCGATAAGAGGAGATGATGTTACAGAAAGAGCATGATTATAATTTCCTGCTTTCGCTCCTGTATGTTCTTCTCTTTTTAAATATCCTACTCCCATTTCTCTCGCTAACTCTTTTACTTCTTCTCTGCTGCCATCATCACAAACATAGATATGCACTTTCTCTTTGTTGGGATATTTCATATTTTTACAGCCCCATATCGTTTTTTTTAATATAAAAGCTGGTTCATTATAAGTTGCAATAAATACATCGATATCTGGAAATTCCTCCTCTGCTAATTTTGGCTTTATTATCTCTTGTCTTTTTTCCTTCCACCCATCTATTCCAATATTCGCCACTTCCAGAAATCCTGCCACTTCTGCTAACAGAAGGGAGATTCCAATAAAAGATGATACGATTCCATACCGAAACGGAAGAGTAAAAAAAACTCTCCAGATAATATAAAAAATAGTTAAAAGCATTGTAATAGCAAATAATATTTTTTGCCTTTTTTGAAACTCCATTTTTGTATCTCACTTTCCAAAAAAAGATATTTAAAATGTTACAATACTTAGTATAAATCAATCTAACTTTAATATACCTGAAGGATTTTTTCTGATTATAAAATATCGTTTTATTTTTGGTTTTATTGTTTAAAATGAATTTTTAAATGGGGCGCTACGGCAAGCAAGTATTCCAACGAAGCCGCGCTCCCGCTCCGTTCCAGACGTAGCGGACACTAAATTCGCAGCCCCGCTCCTTGCGGAACTGCTCATTAAGTGCCAACGTCTTCCAAGGGGCTTCTTTCGGAATACTTGCTTGCCTCCGCTAGTGTATTGGCAGTTCTACGAAAAAATTTATATTTCACTAATGCCATCTTGACTAGAATTTATGAATATCTATAGTGTTAATTTTACAAATATACTTGAAAGTTTTTACTATTAAAAATAGTTTTATATTTATTAATAGTACTATAAAATTCATATCTAAAATTATATTATTTTGCTGTAATTTGTGTTCCAATATGGTTAAATTCAAATGATGTCATCAAAAGAAAACAATCAAGTAACAATCATATTTACATTCCAATATGGTTAAATTCAAATAGTGAGAAATAATTGTACTTCCTGTTCCTGCTGCATTTACATTCCAATATGGTTAAATTCAAATTCTTGAGCGCTCGTGCCATGACTTGTTCTGGTGTATTATTTACATTCCAATATGGTTAAATTCAAATGTTGTTACTCTGCACAAAGGATTCAAATATACTGCATTTACATTCCAATATGGTTAAATTCAAATACCAATGTATTCATTTGGTACAGATTTTTGTAACGATTTACATTCCAATATGGTTAAATTCAAATAATACTGGAAGATAGCAGTCATAGTGCTTTTGCAATGATTTACATTCCAATATGGTTAAATTCAAATTAGGGCTATCCTTTTAAAGGAAAGCCCAGATTTAATATTTACATTCCAATATGGTTAAATTCAAATGAAGCTATTCACGCTCTCGGCGTTATCTACAAATACATTTACATTCCAATATGGTTAAATTCAAATTATGCGGAAAATAGCAAAACACAGCAGAAGCGACCTGATTTACATTCCAATATGGTTAAATTCAAATACCTCAGCTTCTATCTTTTCTGCCGTCTGTTCAAAAATTTACATTCCAATATGGTTAAATTCAAATCTTTTAGCGGTTCAGGAATTAAAAGATGAAAATAGATTTACATTCCAATATGGTTAAATTCAAATTTAACTTCCTACAACTCCCCTTTTTGGAAGTTAAAAATTTACATTCCAATATGGTTAAATTCAAATCCATCTTCTTTTCAGCCTTT
>CANRVK010000201.1 GCA_947643285.1 uncultured Eubacteriaceae bacterium | reverse complement strand
ATATGTTTTGGCAAAAATTATTTATTTTTATACCCTAAAGCCTGAATAGTAACTCTTAAAGACTGAAAATTCAAAAAAGTACTTGACAATTCAATTTGTTATAGATATAATAAAAGTGTTTCGTTTGCAAACCGTTCAAACTCAACAGTAAAAATACTGATAAGGGGTTGTACTGGTTTCGACGGGGATTATGAAATTATAGAAGCCATCTGCGGGTCGGGACCGCATAGTAAACCGAAAACTTAAATATAAACGCAGACGAAAATTTAGCGTTCGCTGCTTAATAGCAGCTGTCGAACTTGAGTTTCTCACCGCTTAAGACCTCGGCATCGACTAGGTGAGGCACTTCTTTTCCTAAGCTTTGCGGAAAGGAAAGAAATATGAAGCTACTGAAATGAAAAGCCTGTCTTTGGGCGTTTGATGGAGGGAATGGCATTGTGCATAAAACAAGGACTGTGATGGGAGAAACTGTAATGGATGGGTCTTCGGACAGGGGTTCGATTCCCCTCAGCTCCATTTACATAAAAAGAAATATCGAGGTGTGGCTCAGTTTGGTAGAGCGCCACGTTCGGGACGTGGAAGTCGCAAGTTCGAATCTTGTCACCTCGATTTCAAAAGCTGGTATCAATAATGATTGATGACCAGTTTTTTATTTTTTTCCATGAATGAGTCAAGTATATTTGTATATCTGCAAAAGTATTTGACTTATCAAAAATTATCTGGTAAAGTGTGATAGTGTTTATTCTTCACATGATCAACGAGCTAAGAGGCTGCTTGTAGACATTTAGCGACTGTCTAAGGGTCAAATATTCTGCTGTTCTGCCGAGTTGCAAGTTGGATTTATAATAGGCAATTTTTATAAAGAAACATAAAATTTATTGCAATAGGATCGAAAAAGTATGCTAGAGTTTATTGAGAAGATAGATGAAATAGAGAGAGTTTTTTTTAATATAAAATAGCAAATATTATCTTATCAAAATAGTAAAAATAGATATACTTGTGCTTTAAAAATATAAAATTTAGAATAAAAATGAAGATACATTTAAGAATTTTACGAAAAAACTCTTGCCAAAGCACTAGAAAATGTTTATAGTATAAATTAAAGTTTTCCTATATAGAGATTTCCAAAGAAAGGAAAAGTAAAAAGAGAACTTTAGGAATTGGGAAACAAATAAAGAGGAGGATAACATGGAACAGAAAACAGTTACAGTGGGCAGCCCATCGAAAGAGAAAATAAGTCCAATTGCAAAATTAGTACAGCTCGCATGTCAGTTTGAAAGTGCAATTTATTTAGAAAATGGAACTCGTAAAGTAAATGCAAAAAGTATTATGGGAATGATGGCACTGACCTTAGATAAGGGGATGCAAGTTACTATTTATGCAGATGGTACAGATGAAGATGTTGCTGTAGAAAAAATGGAATCTTATTTAGCAAGCTAATAAGAATAAATCTTAATTGTTTTTTGTAAGGAGGAAAAATATGAGAAAAAAGAAAATGAGTACTATGCAACCAGAAGTAGAAGCAAAAGAGGTAATAATAGAAGAAGCTGTTGTGCAAGAAGCAGAAAATAAAGCATCAGAAGAGATAAAAGAACAAGAGGAAAAAAAGGCAGAAGAAAAACCCGTTCCTAAGAGAAAGAAAAGAGCAGTAAAAGAAAAAACTACCACAGTAGAAGCTCCTAAAAAGAGAGGAAGAAAACCAGCTTTAGATACGGCTGAGAAGTCTGTGGCAGGGAAGGAAGAAGAAAAGATAGTACTGCAGTTTTCTGGAAGAGAGATTTCTGTAAATGAGATTAAAGATCAGATTAAAGCTGCTTGGGTGGATCAAGGACATAGAGCGGCATCTATTAAGAAATTGGAAGTTTATATAAAACCAGAAGAATTTGCTGCATATTATGTTATCAATGAAAAAAATAGCGGTAAAATTGATTTATAAGAAAAAAGATAAAACAGGAGAGATGCTAAATTCTCTCCTGTTTTTTAACAATATAATGTTTGTTAAGAAATGTTATGAATTTATATGATTATGATGAGAGGAAACAAAAGAAAAAGGAGGGTGGGGAAAAAGTGAAAGAAGATTTCATAGTAGATGGTATTCATTTTTCTGATTCACAGGAGGCAAAAAAAGCACAAAAAGAATTAGAGGGGATTCAATATATTAAAAACACAAATGATATGAAAAACCCGAAAGTATTATTAGCATTATATAATAAATTTATAGAACATCAATTATTTCAAACGGAGATAGGGAAAAGATTTCTTGCAGAGATAAAAGAAGAATTGATAAAAAGCCCTTCCATTAAAAACGGAGAAATTTCAGGATATCAAGAGGAAATAGAAAAGAGAACAGAAGACAGAAAAAAGAAAGAAGAAGTAAAAAAGAAGGCTTTTCAACTAGAAAGAGAAGAAAAGGAGAGAGAAAAATATAAATATAGATATTATAATTCTCTGATTTTGAATATTGTTTTAGTTATCACGATTATTTTATTATTTGTGATCACAGCTACCAGTGGAAATGTAACCATATTAAATTATGAAAATAAATTATTGGATAAATATGCCTTTTGGGAGATGCAATTAGAACAGAAAGAAAAGGAATTAAAAGAAAGAGAAAGGGCATTAATAGAAAAAGAAAAGTATTAAGGAATAGAGGTAAATTCACAGATAGAACATAATTTTTTGATAGATTTATTTTGGGGAATAGAGAATTAAATAGAGTTGATATTTTGGTGATGACTATGAAAAAATATAAGTAAAAAAGAAAAAAGGGAGATGATTTTAAAATGGATAAATTAAAAATATTAGTAGTAGATGATGAAAGCCGTATGAGAAAATTGGTAAAAGATTTTTTGGTAAAAAGGGATTTTGAAGTGTTGGAAGCAGAAAATGGGGAAGAGGCGGTTGAGATTTTTTTTCAACAAAAAGAAATCGCATTGATCATTTTAGATGTTATGATGCCTAAAATGGACGGCTGGCAGGTCTGTAGAGAAATAAGAAGAGATTCTAAAGTTCCTATTATCATGTTGACAGCAAAAGGAGATGAAAGAGATGAATTATTAGGATTTGAATTAGGTGTAGATGAATATATTTCAAAACCGTTTAGCCCTAAGATTTTAGTGGCAAGAGTAGAAGCGATTTTAAGACGAGCCAATATACTAAATAAAGAAGAAGTGATACAAGCAGGAGGAATTGAGGTGAATAAAGCTGCTCATCAAGTCACGATTGATGGAAATGATGTGGAATTAAGCTATAAAGAATTTGAACTTTTGACTTATTTTATAGAAAATCAAGGTATCGCTTTATCAAGAGAAAAGATTTTAAACAGTGTCTGGAATTATGATTATTTTGGAGATGCTAGGACAATTGATACACATGTAAAAAAGTTGAGAAGTAAGATGGGAGAAAAGGGAGATTATATTAAAACTATTTGGGGTATGGGATATAAATTTGAAGTGGATAAAAAATAGATTTCAGTTATAGAAAGGAATAAGGAGAGAAGTATGAAAAGATGAAACATTCTATCAGAGCGAAATTAACAGCAATTATTTTATCATTGACAGTAGGGACGATTATTCTTTGTTGGTTTATCAACAATACTTTTTTAGAAGATTTTTATCTGCTCAATAAACAAAAAATTTTAGAAAACGCATATTATCAGATAGAAAGCCTATTAATTTCTGAAGCTTCCAAACAAGAAGAGGTGAGCTTGAAGTTGGAGAAAATGGGAGCAAATTCTAATATCACCTATATTGTTATGAAAGAAAAAAGTGGTGTTTTAATTGCTGTATATGATAATGTAAAGGATTCTACAATTTTAGAAAATGTTTTATTGCCTTATTTATTCGGAGTGAGTAATACTGATATTCTGAAAAGTGATGAAAGATATAGTATAGCGAAAAGTGTGGACAGCCGTTATAATGCCGCTTATCTGGAACTTTTTGGAATTATGGAAAATGGTCATTATGTTCTGCTCAGAACTCCTCTAGAGAGTATTCGAGAGAGTGTAGAGATTTCTAATAAGTTTTTAGCCTATGTAGGTATTTTTGTGGTGTTGCTTGCCATCATTTTGATGATATTTATTACAAGAAGATTTACACGACCTATTTTAGAGTTGGCAGAAATCGCACAGAAAATGAAGGATTTAAACTTTAATATAAAATATACAAGACATGATAAAGATGAGATAGGAATATTAGGAAATAGCATGAATGAATTATCAGAGAAACTGGAAATTACAATTTCTGAATTAAAATCTGTGAATAATGAATTGCAAAAAGATATCGAGCAAAAGACACAGATCGATGAAATGAGAAAAGAATTTTTATCAAATGTATCGCATGAATTAAAAACGCCGATTGCATTAATTCAAGGGTATGCGGAAGGATTACAAGAGGAAATTAATGAAGATGCACAGAGCAGACAATTTTATTGTGAAGTTATTATGGACGAAGCGAATAAAATGAATAAAATGGTGAAGAAGTTATTGACTTTAAATCAAATCGAATTTGGACAAAATCAGACCATGATGGAACACTTTGATCTGACAGCTTTGATACAAGGAGTTTTACAGTCAGTTGATATTTTGGCAAAACAAAATCAAATACAAATTTTTTTCACACAAAAAGAGCCTATTTATGTCTGGGCAGATGAATATCAGATGGAAGAGGTGGTGACAAATTATATTAGTAATGCGATTCATTATGCTGCTTTTGAAAAGAGAATAGAAGTGAATATAGAAAAAAAAGAAAATACAGTTCGAGTGAGCGTATTCAATACAGGAACACCGATTCCAGAAGAGGATATTGATAAAGTGTGGATTAAATTTTATAAGGTAGATAAAGCTAGAACCAGAGAGTATGGAGGAAGTGGAATAGGGCTTTCTATTGTAAAAGCGATTATGGACAGCCATCACAGGGAATGTGGTGTGTTCAATAGAGAAAATGGAGTAGAATTTTGGTTTGAAGTAGATTGTCAAAATGAGGTTGTTCAAATAGAAAAAAAGTGATAAAATAATACTGAACTAGATGATAAAATAAAAACCCGAGGGGGAAGACAAATTGAGAAAGAAAATCAGTATATTATTATGTACCACAATGTTATGCCTGACTGGCTGTGGAATGATGAGTTTAACGACAAAGGAAAGTGATATGATTGCAGAGTATGCAGCTTATGTTTTGGTAAAACATGACAGAAATTACTTTCCTAAATTGAAAGATGAAGTGGAAGAGGAAACGACAAGAGCAAATTGGGTGACACCAGATGTTCCGACATCTGTGGATCAAAATCAAACAGGCAGTAATTCTTCTAGTACAACAGAAACGACAGAAACATTTTCTTCTAAGAGCATGGCAGAGGCGATGGGAGTGGAAGGGTTTGATATTTCTTATACAAGCTATGAGTTGATGAAAGAATATAAAGATGATTATTTCACCATGCCAGCGGTAGAAGGAACAAGACTCTTGGTCTGCAAATTTCAGATTACGAATCAATCAGGACAGGAGAGTATCTTAAATATATTAGAAAAACAGCTCTCTTTTCGATGTTTGATCAATAAAGAAAAGAGAGTGAGTTCTCAGCTCACTATGCTGTTGAATGATTTGAGTTCTTTAAAAGAAACTTTTGCAGCGAATGAAACAAAAGAAGCACTTTTAATTTTCCAAGTTTCGGATTCCTATGATGGAAATATTTCTTCTTTGCAGTTGACTATAAAAAATGGAGAAGAAAGTAATCATTACTCTTTAACGGATTAGAAGAAGGGGAGAAATGCGGATTAAAGGTTGTTCGCACAGGCAAGGCTGCCTATTCCAACGAAACCGCGCTTTCGCTCCGTTCCAGACGTAACGGTACTAAATTCGCCGTTTCGCTTCTTGCGAAACCGCTCATTAAGTGCCGACGTCTTCCAAGGGGTTTCTTTTGGAATAGGCAGCCTTGCCTGTGCTAGTTTGTAGAATGGGCGAGTCTTTAAAGCAAGATGATTGCTCTTTATAATATGTTATTAAGTTAATCTATTGTGTTAATTCACTGGAAATCAGGGATTTTTTTGAATTTTATATAGTATGTCAGTAAAAAAATATTTTATGAATATTATCTAATTTCACTCATTGTGCTAGTTTAATGGAAATCTGGAATTTATAAAAATGTTTTTTTGAGCTTTCTATTCTGGATAATTAAAAAATTCTATTTTATGAATATTATTTCATTCCATTAGCACAACAGGTTAATTTAATTAATATAACAGGTTAAGTTGTAGTAATTGCTTAAGTATTTTACAAGAATAAAAAAGTATAAATTTTTCTAAACAGTAGGATTTTTTTATTTTTCTAGAATAGAAGGCAATCTAGCGAAGGCAAGGAAGTATTCCAAAAGAAGCCCCTTGGAAGACGTTGGCACTTAATGAGCAAACCCGCAA
>CANRVK010000200.1 GCA_947643285.1 uncultured Eubacteriaceae bacterium | reverse complement strand
TCCCTTCCCAAATGCGGGATATGCTGGTCAAAATCTCTTCCTGAACTAAATTACTGTCTTGATATTCATCTATCATAATCTCTTGATAGCTCTCTCTATATTCCGCCGCGACAGAAGAAGGCACTCTTTGTCCATCTTCTCTTTTTTGTGTCAAAATTTCCAATGCAAAATGTTCAATATCATGAAAATCCAGAATATTTTTTTCTTTCTTTTTTTCTCGATAGCGTTTTATAAATTCTTTCGTCAGTTCCACTAACATTTCCACATTGTTACGGATAGACATGATATCTTGTAACATCTGTTCTGGCGTGCGAAAATAAAATTGTTTAGTAATATCTTTGATATCTTGTTTTATAGAATCCCGAATTCGTTTCACTTGTTCTTTCTTTCCTTCATCTACATCTTCATCTCTTTTTGAAGACAAACGCACAAAGGAAATTTCTTTTAATGTCTGTCCAAAGTTTTCATAAGTATCCGCTTTACATAAATCTTCTAAAAAAAGAAAGTCTGACTGCAGTGCCGCTTCATACATATAAGGTCCATCTCCCTTTTTTATGATAGATATAGCACGTTTTGCTCTCTCTCTCATATCCTCTGCCATTTTCTTTAAATAATTCATCAAAAATGCCATCGCCTTTGTCTTATTCCATTCTAAAAGATCTGTCACCTGATACTCCTCTAAACAGTTCGTAAGCCATTCTTCTGGATCTGGATTACTCATAGAAAACTCATATAGCCTTAAAATCAACTCTTCAATTCCCGCATCTGATTTTCCAGTGGAATATCCTTCTACAAATCGGAAAAATTCTTCTTGTCCCTCTGCATAATAATCCTCTAACAACTCTTTTACCACATCAGACTTAAATAATTTCTTCTCCCCTTCATCTCCGATTCGGAAGGCTGGATCTAAATCTAACACATCAAAATGTTCTCTGACTATTTTTAAACAAAAACTATCAATCGTAGTGATAGGAGCTGTATGGATTAAAGTCTGCTGTTTTTGCATATGAACATTTTCTGGATCAGCTTCTACTGCCTTTTCAATCGCTGCTCCGATTCTCTCTCTCATCTCCGCTGCTGCCGCATTTGTGAAAGTAACAATTAACAACTCATCAATATCCAATGGTCGCGGTTCTTTTTGTGTGATCAGCGAAATAATATGTTCTACTAATACTGCTGTTTTTCCTGAACCAGCAGCAGCAGAAACTAATACATTCTTATTTCTGACCTCAATGACCTGTTTTTGTTCCGCCGTCCAATCCATCTATTTTCCCTCCTTTTTGAAATGTGTTTCATCATATACAAATCTGTTTATGTTTCACTTTCTAGCCAATAAATCTTATTATATTTCCATAGCAGCTTACATTTTTTCGCATTCACCTTTTTACAATGTTTTTTAGGACTTTGAAAATTCAAAGCTTCCTGTTTTGGATATACGGCTGTCACATATCCTCTATGAGTTTCTCCATTCTTATACGTATATTCTACCAAATCTCTGTGGCGAATCCCTAATACTTGATCTGTTTTTGCCTTGCTCTGTCTTCTCATAGGCTTAATCGTCCATTCTTTTATTTCACAGGTATCCGGAAGCAATCCCGTTATGCACACAGCATCATTGCTATGTGTTTTTTCTATCCCCCAGTCTATCCTCTTGTTTGCCGTATCCCCGCCAGTAGTAAGCGATACCTTCCCATAGGACGCTAATTGTTCCCTCAACCATTTCTTGCCTATCATCACATGCTGGGCATAATTAAGGTTTTTATCATCCGATGATTTTATGAAAGAATAATACTTATCCATCAATAACTCTTCTTTCCCCTCTGTTTTCTGATGGCATTTTTCACACAAGGTAATGAGATTCCCTAATGTGTTAGAACCGTTCAATCTCCTTGGTTTGATATGATGTACTTCTAATTTACACTTAGTTTTTCCACATTCCATACAGCTGCATTTATCTCTCAAAATTACTGCTTTCCTCATAGTTTCATCCAATCTGTTTGTTTTCTGATACTGCCACTTATATGGTTTATAACCATCGGTCAATACTCGGATATCTATGGCAACATCTTCTAACTGGTAATGGGTTATCGTTACCCATTTATTAAGCTGGGCAATCACTCTTATCACCGCTTGTCTTTTCTGGAATATGGACGGAGCAATCCTTCCTTTTCTTTTCAAAGAACTTCGGTTGTGAAATCTTTTCTGCCTATATCTTTTATAGTAACGACGATTACGTCTATATCCTTTTCTCACTTCCATCAAATGTTTTACATCCTTGCGATGTTCCATCGTTCCTTTGAACAGAACTTTGTTTTTGGTTTTGCATTTTTGTACCAGAGCAATTCCAACATACAAACCACCGTCATCTATCCCACAACGGATTTCCTTATCAGAAATTTCATCCTTGGGAACGCTTTTCTTTAACTGTATCACCATCGGATATTTATTTACTAGCTTTGCACGTTTCTTACGGATAAGATACCATGCTTTCTTTTCTTTTGTCGGTGCTAATGTTTTTCCATCTGCATCCAATACAAAAGTATAATTTGTCATTTCTGACCCCTTCCTTTCGGAGAATTTTTCTTCTTGGCAATGTCATACAAAGGACATGTGTTTCCCTGTTATCCATACAGGACATTAGCATGGTTTCTTGGTTGGCACTCACAGAGCTTCCAACTGAAAATAACATTGGAAGGTGTGTCTTTACCTTACGGTACAACGTAGTTCCTATCTGCAACGTACTTTTCAGCAGTAGCAGTCACTAAGCCTTGAAACCTACTGTTAAGCCATAGACAAAAGACTATTGTGTCCACTTTTATCTATGTTTGTATCTATATTTATCTATTTTTTATTACTTAACAATTAGTCCCCTTCTTGTCGTTCTTCCTTTTCTTTTTCATCAATCATTTTCCAGATATCTTCTGGCTTTAAGTCTTTCAAGCGGTGATACTCATACCCAGCCAGTCTTTCATCAAAACCGCAGACAAAACGATATTCACAAAAATCACAAGCTCTTTTTTGTCCCTTTTCATATGGATTGATCTCTGTACTCCCAGAAAAAATCTCTTCTCCCATATTTTTAATTTTTCTGCGCACATAAGAAGAAAGAGATTGAAATTGTTCTTCTGTCACTACAGAAGAAGTTTTTGATACTCCTTCTTTATTATAACTCACGGGAATCACATCTGACTTCTTGTCTATCGTCTTGTCCATAAGAGAAACAATCTCTTCTTTTTCATTCACTAATCCATTCATTCGCAATTCTTTTAAAATCAAATCTCGAATTTCTTTTTCTGTCGTATCTGGCGCTTCTATTTCTACCACAGGGTCTTTGATATTATAATAAAAAATCCCGGCTGGAATCACCATCTTATCTGGGTGTTTTTTCTTTTCTGCCTCTACTGCTGCGTCCAAATAGACCACCAACTGCATCTGCAGCCCATAATATACAGAAGAAAGATCAAATGTAGTACTGCCTGATTTATAATCAATAATCTTCACATAGACATTTTTTTCATCTTCATATAAATCCATGCGGTCGATTCTTCCTTTTAATTTCATACTGCTTCCGTCTTCTAATGGAAAAGTCAATGCCTCTAATTCATCTGCTTCATTAAAAGACACTTCATAGTCCACAGGCATAAACTCTCCTCTTTTTAACTGCTCTCCCAACGCCCATGCCGTGCGGTCTGAAATTCGCTCTAACCGTTCCATCAAATAAGCATTTCTGGCATTACTCTGCAAAATATTATTTCCATAATCAGTAGCCACTTCTTCCAAACTCTCTTTTACTAATCTCTTTCTTTGTTCCTCCTCTATGCCAGAAAAACTCAAATGTTGTTCTTTTAATTTTTTAGAATATCGCTCTATTGTGTTATGAAACATATTTCCTAAATCGATAGACAATAATTCATATTCTTTTCTTCTCTCTAACCTGAGTCCATAATTTAAAAAATGTGCAAAAGCACAAGCTGCATATTTTTCTAACCTCGTCACACTGTTAAATGCCTGTGGTCCATAAAGACTTTTCGCCGCCAATTTTCCAATTTTACTCTCTTTATTTTCATAAAATGCAGCATTTACTAATGCCTTTATCCTCTCCTTCCAATCCTCCGATCTCAGATACCAAGAATAAAGCTCCTTCCATTCTTTCTTCTGTACCTGTTGTCCTATCTCATCTAACTCTTCTACCCAATAAGCTAATGCCCCTTCTGGTGTTGTAATATAGTTCATAGAAGGACAGTCAATCTCTTCATCTACTTCTCTAATTCTAGGAAATAATTTTTTCATTGTCCCAATAAAATAAGAAGGGCGTATCGCATTTCCCTCTGAAGAAGTCTTACTATAACTCAAATATAACTTCTCCGACGGTTTTGTTAAGTTTAAATATAAATAAAATCTCTGCGTATAAGCATTTTCCTTTCCCGTCGGCGACAATTCCACCTCAGATTCCTTTAAAGCCTGCCTTTCCTGTTCCGATAAAATCCCGCCCTTACTCATATTTTTCGGAATGATCCCATCATTCATCCCGATAAAAAATAACGCCTTCACACGTTTTAAACGAGTACGTTCCATATCTCCGACCATAATTTGATCCAAAGCAGGAGGGATCAGCCCCACCTTAATCTCCTCAAATCCAGAATCCAAAATAGCGGTTAACTCCTTTATACTAATCACTTCATCTCCTAATAACTCCACCACCTTGTCAAATAATTCTATCACCAGCCGAAAAGTCTGTTTATACTCCTTTGCTAATGCCAATTTCTTCTGTTTCTGAAATTCTTCTTCATAAGCAGAAAGTTTCTGTTGTATCTGATGTCTTTCCACGAACTGATAGAGCGCTGTCATCTTCTCCCTAACCGTATTTTCTTTCCCCTTCCAGACCGTCCACAGCGGCAAAATAGATTTTAACACTTGTTCCCTCAATCCATTGATATAATTTAAGTCCAGCTCCTCTTCTTTTTTATAGCTCTTCACCCATTGCTTCTGCCATTTTTTATTTCCCCTAATCCCCAATGCAATACAATAATTCTCTAAATTATCAATATCCTCTCGTTTCATTCCTGTCATAGAACTTCTCAAAAATCGAAACACGCTTTCATAAGAAAAATCATCTCGAATGATCTCAAGAGCACTCCTCAAAAATTCTACAAATGGATTCCCCATAATACTTGTTTTATGGTCAATAAAACAAGGCAGACTATGCTCAAAAAAGATATCCCTCACAATATCCGCATACTGTTCCATATCCCCTGTGATCACCGCAATATCCCGATATCGATATCCTTTTTCCCTTATCAATTTCCAAATTTCCCTCGCCATAAACTCCGCTTCCTGTCTGGGATTTCTAGCCACATGAATCGAAATAGCCTCCTGTTCTTTTGCATAAGAATGATTCGGATATCGAAATAAATTCTTCTCTAACATAGCAAGTGCCATACACTCCCGAAAGCGATATGGAATCTCCTCTTTTAATACCACACTTTCCTCTTGCTTTATTCCCACCTCTTCTGCTAAATCCATCAGATGAAAAATCATATTTTTACTGGTATAAAACAATTCCTGCTCTCCAAAAATCACATTTGCCTTCTCTCTAGGGTCTAATGTGACCGTTATCCTCACTTCCTTAGAAAGCTTCATCAACAACCCAATGAGCTTATATTGAATAGGAGTAAACCCTGTAAAGCCATCTAAACAAATAATACTTTTCGGAATAATTTTGGATTGAGAAAGCACATTACAAAGCACATCTAAAATTTCTTCTTTTGTAATATACTTTTCTTCAATATAGTTCTGAAACCCTCTCCGTATCGTATCAATATCCTTTAACTTTGCAAGAAGCATCGGTCTGTTTTTCGCAGCCTCAAACATCACATCCATTTGTTTTTCCTGTATCCCATATTGATAAAATTCTGAAATAACAGACTTTATTTCACTCACAAACCCCGGCGTATTCATTTTAGAAGCATATAACTTTAACCCCCTTTTATGATTTTCCATCACCTTCCGAAGAATCAAATTTTTTCCTGTATCATCTAATACAGGAAGTTGTCTTGCTCCTATCTCTTCAAAAACCCGATATGCCAATCTCGCAAAACTCACAATATCAATATTCATCACCCCATTTTGAGGATGAAGACTCACAATATCCCTCTGCGTTTCCATAGAAAACTGTTCTGGTACAATTATGATATAATTTCCCTCTGGGTTTTCTATCGATTCTTGAATCATTTTTTTATATAAAATATAAGATTTTCCTGAACCAGAACTCCCTAGAATCATCTGAAATGACATAAATCATTATCCCTCCCATCTTAGTTTCCGCGCATGGAAGGGCTGCTTCCAACGAAGACGCGCTCCCGCTCCGTTCCAGACGTAGCGGTACTAAATTCGTAGCCCTTTACAGGACTACTCA
>CANRVK010000199.1 GCA_947643285.1 uncultured Eubacteriaceae bacterium | reverse complement strand
AGAAGCGAAACAGCGAATTTAGTACCGCTACGTCTGGAACGGAGCGAGAGCGCGGCTTCGTTGGAATCGTCCCTCCTCTTTGCGAACCTTTGTCTTCTTTGTACCCCAAACAAATTTTTTTAGGTATAAACTTTTTATTTCTGACTATTCTTATAAAAAAAGAAATCTATCCTTTTATTCCTTTATTGAAGCCATCTCCTTCCTTAAATATAAACAAATCTTTTATCATAATATCTTAATAATAACGTCAAAATACTTAACTTTTTATTTTTTGCTTTATTTACATAACCTTTTTTGATATAATGGGTAAGATAAGGAGGCGACTATTGTCAATTACCTATATAAAAAGGAAATGGGCTTATCAAAGTCCATAGTTGGCTAGGCTAAGTTCTTGATATCTGCAACTTTCATTTATTTGACCAAACATATTGCGAAAGCAAAAAAGATTTCACATCTAGCAGATGAAGTACAAGATACTTTGACTTAAGAACATTAGATAATACACATATAGACAAGTCAGCTAGTTTTAAAAAACTAAAATTAACAAAACATCTTATTTAATGGAAAGGAGGGTTCAGCAGGGATAAGTAATTTCTTCACGCACGAAAAAGTACGTGGTTTCCTTGCTAATTATCATGAATTATGGAAAAAGAGGCATTTCTGCCAAGCAAAAAAAGATAGCATCTCGTTCCAAAAAGCTTGGAACAAAATTAGGACTCACTATTCTCAAAGTGACTTTAGTTATCCTATTAGTTGGTGGTGTTACTTTAGGTTGTGTTGGTTTAGGAATGATAAAGGGACTAATCGATAACGCTCCCGATATTTCTAATGTAGATTTTAAACCTAGTGGTTATGCCACCAAATTATATGATGTCACAGGAGCAGAAACAGAATCTCTTGTTATGTCGGGTTCTAATCGTATTTATGTAACAATCGATCAGATACCAAAACATCTGCAGGATGCGTTTATAGCGATTGAAGATCAACGTTTCTATGAACACAATGGCATCGATATCAAAGGAATCTTTCGTGCTGCTTATAGGGGACTCACCAGTGGAAGTTTCTCAGAAGGCGCTAGTACTATCACACAGCAGCTCTTAAAGAATAAATTATTTAACAGCGGTATGGGCGAAGATAATTTTATGGATAGTGTCAAGCGAAAAATACAAGAACAATACTTAGCGATTCAATTAGAAAAACAGACTACGAAAAGTGCTATCCTAGAGAGTTATTTGAATATGATTAATCTAGGGAGCAATACATTAGGTGTGCAATCTGCTTCTAAACGATATTTTAATAAAGACGTTTGGGATTTAACTTTATCAGAATCCTCTGTTATCGCAGCTATTACTAAAAATCCTTCTGCTTATAATCCTATTTATTATCCAGAAGAAAATAACAAACGCCGTATTTTAGTGTTAGATAATATGTTAAAACTAGGCTTTATCACACAAAGTGAATATAATGCCGCTCTAGCAGATGATGTATATGCGCGTATTCAAAATCACAATATTGAATTTCAAAATGAATCATCTGTATACAGTTCCTTTAATGATGCTGTAATCAGTGCTGTTTTATCTGATCTGCAGACAAAACTAGGTTATACTTCTTCTCAGGCAGAATATACTCTGTTCTCTGGCGGTTTAAGTATTTATACTACACAAGATCCAGCGATTCAAAGTATCTGTGATGAAGAATATAAAAATGAAGATAATTTTCCAGATGGAACACAATATTCTATCACTTGGGCGTGGTCTATTCAACATGCAGATGGAACAGCAGAACACTTTAGCGAGCGCTCTTTAGAAAATTATTTTAAAAATGGAGATGAAGCACATAATGTAACTGCTGATCGATTTTATAAGTTAATTTATGACAGCACAGAAGAAGCAGATGCAGATATCGCCACATTTAAAGCAAATAAGATGGTAGCATCTGATATTGAATTAGGAGAAAATATTATTTACACTCCTCAGCCTCAGTCCTCTTTTGTAGTGATGGATCAGTCTACTGGCTATGTAAAGGCGATTGTAGGAGAGCGTGGAGAAAAAGAAGTAAATCGTTCTTTAAACCGTGCTACTTCTTCTACTAGACAGCCCGGATCAACTTTTAAAATTGTTTCTACTTATGCTGCTGCTCTCGATACGGCTGGTTTCACTTTGGCAAATGTTCAATATGATGAAGCGGGTTATATTTCTCCTGATGGTTTTCCATTTAATAATTACAATGGACGGTATAAAGGATTTACTACTATTCGAGAAGCGATTCGAGATTCTGTCAATGTAGTAGCAGTAAAAACCATCTCAGATATCACACCTAGTCTTGGCTTTAGTTATCTGATGAATTTCGGTTTCACAACCTTAGTAGAAAGTCGTGTTTCCTCTAATGGAAATACTTATTCCGACATCAACTATTCTTTAGCTTTAGGTGGTATTACTGACGGTGTGACCAATGTAGAATTAACAGCTTCTTATGCTGCAATCGCAAATAACGGCATTTATACACAGCCTATTTATTATACGAAAATTATAGATCACAATGGAAATGTTTTAATTGACAATATCCCTGAATCTCATCGAGTTATCAAAGAAACAACCGTCTTTCTGTTGACCAGTGCAATGCAAGATGTTGTGACCAGTGGTACAGGTACTGCAGCACGTATAAAAAATATGTCCACCGCTGGAAAGACAGGTTCAACTTCTGATTATAATGATGTCTGGTTCGTAGGTTTTACTCCTTATTATACTGCAGGCATCTGGTCAGGATATGATGAAAATAAACCTCAAACGGGGTCTCAAAGAAGCTATCATCGTGCATTATGGGGAAAAATCATGTCCCGAATTCATGAAAATCTGGAAAATAAGAGCTTTCCTAGACCAGATGGAATTGTACAAGCTACTATCTGTAGAAAATCGGGGAAATTAGCTGTTCCCGGACTATGCGACAGTGATCCAAGAGGTTCTATGGCATATACAGAATATTTCGTACAAGGCACTGTTCCTACAGAAAGCTGTGATAATCATATTAAGGTTGATGTATGTACAGAATCTGGAGCACTTGCTACAGAAAACTGCCCTCCAGAATGTCATAAGAATTATGTTTATATTAACAGTGCAAGTATTCCCAGAAATGGCAGCGGTGAAAATGCGACCATGAAAAAGTCAGAAGACTTAACCTATCTCATGCCAAGCACTTTAATCGACAATTATTGCCCTGTTCACTCTGGTGTACAGCTCAACCCTGATGGAACTACGATAGAAACACCATTTGATCCAAATGCACCTACTATAATCGTGCCTGTTTCCCCTGATGACATGAGTACTCCAGCGGAAATTACTACTATAATCGCTCCAGATGGAACTATCATATCCTCTCCAGCGGAAACTACAACATCTAACCCACCCACTACAGCTCAGAGTCCAGTAGAAACGACTGTGATTATACCAGTAGAAACTACAACTACATCCATAGATCCGGCAAATGAATATCACGAAGATAATATTGTTGATCCAAATTCGCCTAACTATGGTCCATGGAATAACTAAGAAAAATGAAAAAAAGGCTATGAAAGAGAACATATTCGTTTTCTTTCATAGCTTCTTTTTTTCTTGTGGTTATGATTGTTGAGGGTACATTTTAATCAAAGGTTCTCGCAGGAGTAAACATTCCAACGAAGCCGCGCTCCCGCTCCGTTCCAGACGTAACGGTACTAAATTCGCAAATCCCGCTTCCCCGCGGGTTCGCTCATTAAGTGCCGACGTCTTCCAAGGGGCTTCTTTTGGAATTGTTTACTCCTGCGCTAGTTATTTGCCTATTCTATAAAAAATCCTATTTTCTCTCATTGCAGATTATCTTTTATGCTGCCTTTCATTCTAGTTGATTCAATATAATCTCTCGGACAATTTAAAGCAGGATCATCTATCATATGCCATCCTTCTAAATCCACTTCACAATCCCAATCTTCTAATGCATTTTCTAAATTAGGATAACAATAATCATAAGAACACATAACTGCATCTTTACTACAATATAAATATACGAAAGTACATTTCTTCATCTCATGAATCATAATTTTATAGACTATATCTGTTTTGTTTACATAATATTCTTTTTTTAAATACCCCCATTTTCTCATCATATCACCTCATAGAACTCCTGAGTTATCCATTCAGTCTATATCTTTCTATAATTTATCGTCTACTTTATTTTATGAGAAACACAATCCAACATACAAAATCAAATATAGTCTTTTTCACAGAACAGCCAACAAACTAGCGTCAGAAAGAAAGTATTCCAAAAGAAGCCCCTTGGAAGACGTTGGTACTTAATAAGCAGTTCCGCATAAAGCGGGGCTGCGAATTTAGTACCGCTACGTCTGGAACGGAGCGGGAGCGCGGCTTCGTTGGAATACTTCCTTTCTGACGCGACCCTCCCCACTAAACTGTTATCCAAATCCCTTATTCTCTTTTTATATCAAAGAACTCGCATCCAATGAAATCTTCATAAATTCTCTCACTTCTTCTTCTGTCATATGCAAATGTTGTGATAACTCTTCTATGGTAGGTTCTTTTCCATTGATCTCAGCTAATTCTCTTGCAGCCTCATTGAGCCGATTCACATTTTCCACCAAATATTCTCCTATCTCTTCCGCCTGTGTTTCCTCTTGCACCGCTTTCTTTAAAGCCAGATCCATACTTTTTCGGATAAAGTTATCATCTATCTGCTCTCCTGATTCAGAAAGTGCCGCCATTAATCCTACATTCGCTTCCTGAATTAAATCGGCTAATCCAATCCCCCTATTTTTATATGCTGCTGCCATCTCCACTGCTGTCAATAAATAAGCCTGTGTCAATTTTTCTCTAGCTTTCTCTTTCCCTTCTTTTAAATCTTTGAATAACATTTCTTTCTCTTCTAATTCTACTCTAGGAAGTGCCTTCAGTTCTTCCAAATAAAGTTCTAATATCTCCAACTCTTTCTTATCTTCTATTTGTTCCATATCGTTCCCCATTTCCACTCATATTATATCTATCCATATTTCTATAATGTGAACTATCACCCATTTAAAAATAGTCGGTTTTACTCCATTTTACAGAAACTTTTTTCATGAGGTCAAATAACAGCTTCTATTTGTATTTGTTTTTCCTTTGATAAATCTATATAACTATCTCCCATCTTTACAACTGGTTTTGAAAGAGATGAATTATTTATCATAATAATCTCTCCTATCATTCCATTACTTAAGCGAACCTGACTGTGAATATAAGTATTTGCAATATTCTTTAAAAACGTCATAATATATTCCACTTCATATAATAGATACCCACATTGTTCAAAATTATGAATCACTACAAAAGGACAAATGGGGTCACGATAAACACGGCTGCTTGTCATAGCGTCATAAACATCTGCAATCGCCACTACTTTTGCATATTTATCTATTTTATTTCCCTTAACGCCAATAGGATATCCGCTGCCATCACATCTTTCATGATGCATGAGAGCAGCATATTTAATATGAGCATTGATATCCATATCTTTTAATAATTGATATCCTTTATAAGTATGCGTCTTCATCACATGAAATTCTTTACTTGTGAGTTTATAAGGTTTTAACAGAATATTTTCTGGAATTAATAATTTTCCAATATCATGAAACATACCTGCCATCGCTAATATTTCTATCTCTTTTTTTGAAAAACGCAGCCACTTCCCTAAAATCGCGGACAATAAAGAAACATTCATAGAATGACTATATACTGTATCTGATACCTCTCTCATATTATGTAACATATCAAAAATATTAGCCATCTCTAAACTTTCATTTAAAATCTCCTGTGTTATCTTCATCACATCTTCTGCTTCTTCTTTTGACAAGCCCTTATTCATCACATCTTTAAACGCATTCTGTAATTCATTTGTCTTTTTAGAAAACTTCTTTTTATATTCTTTATACTCTCGACTAGATTTTATTTTTTCTGACTGTGTTAATACTCTTGGTTCGGAACTGAGGGAATCTTCTTTATAACTTGGCTCAAATTCTATAATACTGACAGCCGGTACACCATGAATCTTTAATTTAGCGATTAACCTTTCATTTATAATACTTTTTTTATGAATAATCAGTTGATCTCTCTCTGTGTACACATCATCAGCTACTATCATACCCACCCTCAGCTTATCTAATTTCACTCTTTTTTTCGCCATTTTCTCGCTCCTTATCTTTTTAATCCCACACTATCTTCTTATTAATAGAATACAACATTTTAGAGAAAATAGCAAGTTTCAGCGTTTCTAAAGGTTATATTTTATTATCATTCACCTTTTTCTATTATTATCGTAAAACTCCCTTTTCCAAAAGTAGAACCGTCAACCAATGAGAGGAGGCAAGGAAGTATTCCATAAGAAGCCCCTTGGAAGACGTTGGTACTTAA
>CANRVK010000198.1 GCA_947643285.1 uncultured Eubacteriaceae bacterium | reverse complement strand
AGTAAAAAATTCTATTTTATGAGTATTTTTTTCTTCAACTAGCACAACGAGTTAAGTTAGGAAAGTTTAAGTGAGGAGACAGGTAAAAGGAATTGTCGGAAAAATTAGTATGGATACGGTTTTTAGAGTTTCGCAATTACTTAGTTTTTTATGGTAGAAAGGATTTTGAAGATGATTGATAAGGTATATGTTCCGCCTGTTAAGATACAGGGAATAAAAACAAAATTAGTGCCATTCATTTCAAAGGGAATTGATATAGAGGAAGATACTATCTGGTATGAACCATTTATGGGATCAGGGGTGGTGGGTTTAAATTTAGCACCAAAACATGCTGTTTTCGCAGATACAAACCCACATGTAATTAGGTTATATAATCAGATTAAGGATGGAAAAATTAGTTCTTATATAGTACGTGAGTATTTTGAAAGAGAAGGTAAATTTTTAGAAGAAAAAGATGAAAAACATTATTATTATATACGGGATAGATTTAATGAAAAACATGATCCATTAGATTTTTTATTTTTAAATAGAAGCTGTTTTAATGGAATGATTAGATTTAATAGAGATTATAAATTTAATGTTCCTTATTGTCATAAGCCAGAACGATTTGCGAAAGCATATATTACAAAGATTGTAAATCAAGTAAAACATTTGGAAGAAATATTTCCAGAAAAAGAATGGGAATTTAAGTGTCAATCTTTTGAAGAAACGATAAGAGAAGCGGGAATCAATGATTTTATATATTGTGATCCACCCTATATTGGAAGACATGTGGATTATTATGATAGTTGGAATGAGGAATGTGAAACCAGATTAAGAGATGCATTAATTGCTTCTGGCGCAAAATTTATGTTGTCTACATGGGAAGAGAATAAATACCGTAAAAATGAATACATAAAATCTATATGGGGAATGTGTTATAAAATGAATCAAGAACATTTCTATTTTGTGGGGGCAAGTGAAAAAAATAGAAATTCTATGATGGAAGCTTTATTAACTAACTATGATCCAACCACAAAAAATAGAAAGATAAAGTGAGATTTTAAATGCTAATAAGATAAAAGTGAGTGATAGATAAAGATGGAATTTGATTTTATAAAGGAATTTAATAAAAAGGTAGAGGAAAAAAACATATCATGGGAAATCAGTGCATTAGTAACTCCTTATGGAAAATTATATTCTCTTGGAAGTGATTCTAAGCTTATCGGAAGAATATTTGAACTTATCTCTTTCAGTATTTTACAAGAAATAGCGAATGAAAATAATTTTATTCTTCAGCCATCAGAGCAGCAAACAGTATATCCAGATTTCACATTAATGAAAAATTATGAAGACCGACAAAAAATTGCGATTGATATAAAAACGACTTATAGAACTTTTAAAAGGAATGGAGAACCCAGCAATTATGGCTTTACTTTAGGATCTTATGCTTCTTTTATGAGAAATGGAACTAAAAATATCATGTTTCCATATGATCAATATATAAAGCATTATGTGATTGGTTTCATATATACAAGAAATGAAAAAGCTAGCGAAGGACAAATATATAATCTCAAGGAACTTCAATCATTACCAGTTCCTTATAAAGATGTAGAAGTATTTGTTCAAGAAAAATACAAAATTTCTGGAGAAAAACCGGGAAGTGGGAATACAGAAAATATTGGTTCATACAAAACAAATAATATGGAGTATTTAATTAATGGAGAAGGACCTTTTTCTGCGCTGGGGATACCTATTTTTGAACATTATTGGGCTGGATACCCTAAATATAGAGCAGCTCAAAAAGATTATACTTCACTTGAAGAATATTTTGAATGGTGTGAAAAAAAAGGTATAGATGTATCCAGTAAAAAAAGAATATATGCATATTGGAAAAGAACACACAACAAAGAGCAATAGTAATTTAAAATACAGAAAAGGAATGTTATATGAGGAGGAGATATTATAAAAAGACCACTTATTTGGATAGTAATGGCTTTTGTACTTGGAGAGGTATGGGCGACAAAAGAGTGGCTTGTTATATTTGTTTTTAGTTTTATCAGTATTTTTAGTTTTTTTCAATATATTATAAAAAGAGAAAAAGGGGCAGATCAAATAAAAATAGCTGTGATGTTGTGTATTTTTTTTATAATGGGAATGAAGAGGATGGAAAAGGAGGGAGAGGAAGATATTTATTTTTCTCTCACACAGACAAAAGCGGAAGTTTTAGTGGAAGGAACGATAGATAAAATAGAAAAGACATCTTATGGGAAGCGGGTTTATTTAATAGACTGTCATGTTTTTTCAGAAGAAATAGAGGATAAAGAAAAGAAGAGTCCTGTGATATTGTTACATGTGGAAACAGATTTTTCTGGGAAAGCGGGGAATCGCATGTCGGTGAAGGGAGAACTACAAGCATTTTCTCCTCCACGCAATCCGGGAGAATTTGATGCATGGGCTTATTATAAAGCAATGGGGATTGACTATAAAATAAAGGCTTCTTCTTTTGAAATTATAGATGACTCTTATCATTATCTCAAACAATTTCTAATAGATGGGAAAGAACATCTATCTCAAATATTTTTTCAAATTTGTTCACAAAAAGACTATGGAATCTTTCAGGCGATTCTTTTAGGAGAAAAACAGGAGTTGGATAGTATGATAAAACAACTCTATCAAGAAAATGGAATCGCTCATATTTTGGCGATTTCGGGGCTGCATATTTCTTTGATCGGAATGGGGATTTATCGATTTTTGAGAAAAGGAATGGGATTTTTTAAAGCTGGAATAATGAGTGCCTTTTTTATGGTGGGGTATGTCCTAATGACAGGAGGAGGGGTTTCGGCACTGAGAGCTTATGCGATGTTTGTGATTCTCTTGCTTTCTTATATTCTTGGTCGTACTTATGATATGCTATCTGCTGCTTCTCTTATAGCAGGAATTTTATTATGGAAGAGTCCTTTTTTACTCTATCATTCTGGATTTTTGTTATCTTTTGGTGCAGTAGTAGGGATAGAGGAAGCTAAGATTTTAAAACGATATTTACATTGTAATAGTAAATTAGAAGAAGCATTTGTTTCTAGTTTTACGGTTTTTCTTATCACACTTCCAATTCTCTGTTATTATTATTTTGAAATCGCTCCTTATTCTATCGTTTTAAATCTCTTTATTATTCCGTGTATGACATGGATTGTAATTTCGGGATTGATGGGAATGATAAGTGGGCTGTTTTCTCTTTCTTTAGGGAAATTTTTCATAGGAATGGGACATTTTCTTTTAGTCTTTTATGAACAGGTTTGTCGATGGGTGCAGAAACTTCCCAAGGCGAGCCTATTAATAGGAAGACCTTCTATGTTTCAAATTGTTGTCTATTATCTTTGCTTTATTATAATAGGATATCTTGTTTTTTATCAGAATAAAATAGAAAAAGAGAAAGAAATTTGCAAAAAAGAGAGGCATAAGCGCATGGTTTATGGTATAATAATAACTATTATGCTCATAGCAAGTTTATCTTTTAAGGAAAGAGGAAAACTTCAGATCGTTTTTTTAGATGTTTCTCAAGGAGATGGAATTTATATAGAAACTCCTTCTAAGACGACTTATTTTATAGATGGAGGGAGTGCGGATATTCAAAATTTAGCGAAAAATCGGATCATTCCTTTTTTAAAAGCGAAACAAATAGAAAAATTAGATTATGTGATCATTACACATACCGATCAGGATCATATAGCAGGAATGATGGATATATTAGAAGAAAAGAGCATACAAATAAAAACTTTGTTATTGCCACAAACGAATTTAAAAGAGGAATCTTATCAAAATCTTGTATCATTAGCAGAAGGAAATCAAATAAAAATCATGTATTTAAAAAGAGGAGATAAGATCATAGATGGAGAAGTGAACATAGAATGTCTGCATCCAAGAGAGGATTTTATTGCTAAAGATAAAAATGAATATTCCACAGTATTAGGTATGACATATCGGGAATTTTCTGTTCTTTTCACAGGGGATTTAGAAAATGAAGGAGAAATTGCTTTACTAGAACATGGACTCTCTTCTTATGATGTTCTAAAAGTAGCACATCATGGTTCTAAAAATGCGACAACAGAAAAGTTATTAGAAAAAGTGAAGCCAGATATCGCAGTGATATCTTGTGGGATAGAAAATAGATATGGACATCCTCATAGAGAAGTATTAGACAGATTAGAAGGAGTTAGGATTTATCAGACAAAGGAAGCAGGTGCAATTACAATAAAGACAGATGGAAACCAGATAGAAATTACAACTCATCTGACACAATAAAAAATGGAGGTGTATTATGGGAAAATCTTTATTTATAGCTGAAAAACCAAGCGTAGCGCAAGAATTTATCAAAGCTTTAAAATTAAATGGGACACGCAAAGATGGTTATATGGAAGCGGGAAATACCGTTGTGACTTGGTGTGTAGGACATTTAGTGACAATGAGTTATCCAGAAGTCTATGATAATAATTTAAAAAAATGGAGTTTTGATACGCTTCCTTTTTTGCCAAAAGAATGGAAATATGAGGTGATTCCTGCTGTCAAAAAACAATTTGAAATCGTGAGCGGTCTATTAAATCGAGAGGATATTGATACCATTTATGTCTGTACTGACTCTGGAAGAGAAGGAGAATATATCTATCGGTTGGTAGAGCAGATGTCAGGAGTAAAAAATAAACAGAGAAAGAGAGTTTGGATTGATTCACAGACAGAAGAGGAAATCCGAAAAGGGATTAAAAATGCAAAAGATTTATCTGATTATGATAATCTCTCAGAATCTGCATATTTGAGAGCGAAAGAAGATTATCTGATGGGAATTAATTTTTCAAGAGCATTGACCTTGAAATATGGATATTCTATTTCCAATTATTTAAAAACAGATAGAGCTGTAATTTCCGTCGGAAGAGTGATGACTTGTGTATTAGGTATGGTAGTGAAAAGAGAAAGAGAAATCCGCTCTTTTGTGAAAACACCATTTTATCGAGTGCTGGCACAAGTGGCACTGGGAGAGGAAAAAGGAGTATTTGAAGCAGAATGGAGGGCTTTAGAAGGGTCTAAATATTTCAAAAGTCCTGTTTTATATAAGGAAAATGGATTTAAAAAGAAAGAAGATGCAGAAAAACTAATTCATGAATTATCAGAAGAAAAACCGATTATGACAGAGGTGTTTTCTGTGGAGAGAAAGAAAGAAAATAAAAATGCACCGCTTCTTTATAATCTCGCGGAGTTACAAAATGAATGTTCTAAAGCATTTAAAATCAGTCCAGATCAAACCCTTAATATTGTACAGGAATTATATGAAAAAAAGTTGGTCACTTATCCTAGAACAGATGCGAGAGTTTTATCCACAGCAGTAGCGAAAGAAATTGAAAAAAATATAAAAGGACTTCTTTCTTATTCAAATGGAGCAGTTTTTGCAAAGGAGATTTTAGACAAAGAAAGTCAAAAGGGAATAGAGAAAACTAGATATGTCAATGATAAACAGATCACAGACCATTATGCCATTATTCCAACAGGTCAGGGGTTGAATGTCCTTTCTAGTTTAAATGGGAACAGTGTTTGTGTATATGAAACCATTGTGCGCCGTTTCTTGAGTATTTTTTATCCACCTGCAGTATATCAAAAAATTACTGTGATCACAAAAACAAAGAACGAGGCTTTTTATGCTAGTTTTAAAGTTTTATTAGAAGAGGGATATCTAAAGGTGGCAGGAAAATCTTCTGTTTCTGTTCCCAAAAAAGACGAAAAAGATAATGTAGAAGATGTAAAATGTGATTCTAAGATGTTAGAAGCGTTAGGAAAGTTAAAAAAGGGAATGATATTACAGATCAATGAATTAAACATCAAAGAAGGAGAAACTTCTCCTCCTAAGAGATATAATTCTGGATCTATGATACTGGCGATGGAAAATGCAGGGCAGTTGATTGAAGATGAGGAACTTCGGGCACAGATAAAGGGAAGCGGAATAGGGACAAGTGCGACAAGAGCTGAAATTTTAAAGAAACTGCTACATAACGGCTATATGGAATTAAATAAAAAAACACAGGTAATCACGCCTTCTTTATTGGGGGAACTGATTTATGAAGTAGTCAATGCGTCTATCAAACAGTTATTGAATCCAGAATTGACCGCTAGTTGGGAGAAAGGTCTTACTTATGTAGCAGAAGGAAATATCACTTCAGAGGAATATATGGAAAAATTAGAGCGTTTTGTAAAGAGCAGAACGCAGAGCGTAGCAGGACTCAATAATCAGTGTGTTTTAAGAGCTTGTTTTGAAAAGGCAGCAGAGAGTTATAAAGAAAAAAATGAAAAGATAGAAAAGAAAAAAAAGGAAAAAGAATAAGGGAACATTATAATCAAAGGTTCGCTCCAGAAAGACACCATTCCAACGAAGCCGCGCTCCCGCTCCGTTCCAGACGTAGCGGTACTAAATTCGC